>JAGLSG010000001.1 GCA_023135865.1 Planctomycetota bacterium
CCGGATACTTATTCGATGGCATTTTTTAATCTCGATTTGAAAAAGGCATTTGGTGAACTCGGCAATATCTTAAACAGTTTTTCACCTGCAGCAGCGGCCTGGATGTATATGCCGCTTCCAACTTCAGATTCGCCCGATGAAGCCGGCTTGAAAATCATAGATGATATTATAAATCATCTCGGCTCGCAGATTATAATTTCTCAAGAGCTGAATAAGCCATTTACGGAAAATTCGCTTGGCAAGAAAATAGTTTTTTGTTTGGAAGTTAATGACCGCCGTGCTCTTGAAAAATCTTTATCATTGCTGCATAGAAAATTTATCGCTCCGGGCAATCCTGACGCAAGACGTGAATTGCTTGGCTATACAATTTATCGAATTGATTTTCCAGGCCTGTCCCTTTTAGCTGGCGGTTTATCGCCGATGCAAAATACGTCTCCACAAAACACTCCGCAAATGCCGAAACTGGCTTTTACAATTACCGATACTCATCTGATTTTCTCAACCGAATCAAAGGTTGAGCAGACAATAAGAATCTTAAATAGTCCGGCTGCCAAATCGGTTGCTTCTGCGAAATGGTTTAGCCAGGCGAAATCATCTATTCCTTCTATTGTTGGATTAGCTTATATGGAAGATGGTGTTAGCGCCGGCGAACTGGCTTTTTGGATGTTCAAGCAGCATAGCGAAATGCAGATGATAGGTATGCTGGATAGCTTTGAAGAGCTGGTCGATTTTTCCCTTTTGCCTGACTTTGAAAAGGTACGTAAGTATTTCAGTGCATCCGCTTTTTACGGAATCAGCCGAGCGGATGGCTTTTTCTTCGAGTTTAAAGACCTGAATTAAATTTCAGATTTTAGTGAATAACTTTGTTCAGCGGATAGGTAATTATTCCTGATGCCCCGGCTCGTTTCAATGCAGGAACCAGTGAACGCTCAATTTTATCTTCTATAATCACTTCTATTGCAACGTAATCGCAGTCAGCGAGAGTGGAAACAGTTGGGCTTTTTTCTGCTGGCAGGATTTTGAGTATCGAATCCAAACTGTCTTTTTTGATGTTTAGTTTCAGACCTACTTTACTGCGGGCATCGATTGCGGCGTTTAGGAGAATGCAAATGTTTTCTATTTTTTGGCGTTTGAATTCGTTTTGCCAGCTTTGCTTATTTGCGATAAATCTTGTTGTCGAAGTTATGACTGTATCTATTATGCGAAGATTGTTTGCTCTAATTGATGAGCCGGTTTCAGTTAGTTCCACTATGGCATCCACCAGGCGGGCTTTAACTTCGGTTGCTCCCCAGCTGAATTCTATTTTTACATTAATCTTTTTTTCTGCAAAATATTTCCCTACAACATTTACCAACTCGGTGGCTATTATGCCGCCTTTTAAGTCTTCTGGTTTTGTTACTTTCGATTCGTTTGGAACAGCGAGAACCCATCTCGCCGGCTTGCTGGTTGCCTTGCTGTAGCCGAGTTCGCAAATGTTCAGCACATCCGAATCATTTTCGGTTATCCAGTCGTAGCCGGTTATGCCTGCATCGATTACGCCATCGGCTACGTATCTGCTCATTTCCTGTGCTCGCAGCATAATTGGCTGAATCTGTTCGTCGTCAATCGTAGGCAGATAGCTTCTCTCCGAGCCGGAAATATCAAAGCCCGCCTTACGAAACAGTTCAATTGTTGCCTTGCTCAAGCTGCCTGCCGGCACACCCAGTTTTAGTATTTCTTTTGACATTTTAATAAACCTCTTAAATTGGCAGCGATTTATTCGCTTTTATTTTTTTGCTTTTTTGCTTTTCTTGGTTTTAGTTGTTTTCTTCTTTTTTGTTTTAGTTGTTTTAGTTTTAGTTGTCTTTGTTTCTTTTTTTGATTTTTTTACAGATTTCTTTTTACCGGCATTGCTCGATTCGCTTTCCTTTCGCAGAAGGACGTAGAATTCATAGCCGTTTTTAGCAGCTATTTGTTTTGCGAGAAAACCTTCTACATCATGTAAATCGGCATTGGGATGGACAAGCTCATTGTCTTTCAGATATTCCATCATGCACTCGTTAATCGGGATAGCGTGACTTTGCAGGCAGGTTAGCATACAATAGCTGACTATAAAACTGTTTGTTGCATCCAGTTCTTCGAGCGTTTGTTTTGCCGAACGTTTTCCAACCTTTTTCAATCCTTCAATATCCAGCGTGTTGTATTTGTTAAATACGGCTCTTAGAATTCTGGAAAGTGTTGAAACTGTCTTTTTGATTTGGGGCGAATCTTCAGTGAAGATTTCTGCGATTTCTTCTGCTCGCGAAACGCGAAGGTCATTTAAATCAACAAAATGTTCCTGTAAATTTTTAACTGCGGCCTTTGCCGCCTTTTTGGTTACATTCTCACTTATAATTGCGTAAACTATCGCATCGAGCAGCGTTTCATAGGCAACTTTTTCCGGTTTTGGATTATTGCGTTTCAGGGATGAGTATAGCTTTTTTATTTTTGCAGAATATTTTTTACTGTTTTTCATAATAACGTTCTCTATTTTTTACTTAGGGTCAGTATTTTCTTCTTTGTCTTTGAATTCGTCAACGGCCTGATTTATTAATTTCATAGTATCAATCGTTTTTTTGAAAACTTCGTCCTTGTGAAATCTCAGTACAGGGCAGAATTTACCTGTCAAGCTTTTGCCGAGCAGTGATTGTATTTTGCTTTTTGAATGTTTTATTGCAATAAATGTTGTGTTGGCAACTGTTTCGCTTTGTGTTCCAAAGACGCTAAGATAAACATCTGCACTGCGAAGGTCAGGTGTTGTGTCAACAGCTGTAACACTTACGAAACCCTTTATCCGCGGATCGTTCAGGTGATTGGTGATTGCATCGCTGACCGATTCCTTTATCGCTCTCGCTACTTTTTCTTGTCTTCTTGTAGGCATAATAATCCGTCTCTTGTTACTCGTCTCTCGTTACTCGCTTCACGAGTTACGGGCGACGGAGTACGGTTAGAGCGTTCTCGCTACTTTTACTATTTCATAGAAATCAAAAACATCATCAACTTTAACATCGTCGAATTTTGCTATTTTAATTCCGCATTCCAGGCCGGCTTTCACCTGGCGAACGTCATCTTTGAAGTGCTTTAGCGAATCTATAACAAGGCCATCTCTGATTATGACGCTGTCACGTATCAATCTTACTTTAGCTTTTTTAGTTGCCAGACCTTCGTTTACGTAGCAGCCGGCTATCGTACCAATTTTAGATACTTTGAAAGTGGTTTTAACTGTTGCTTTTCCGACATTATTTTCCTTTTCTTCCGGATCGAGCAGGCCGAGCATTGATTTTTGCAGGTCTTCAGTTATGCGATAAATTACTGTGTACAGCCGAATATCAACGCCTCTGGTTTCTGCGATTTTCGATACGTGCTCTTCGCTTATGACGTTAAATCCGATGACAATTGCGTTGGATGCTTCAGCGAGCAGGCAATCGCCTTCTGTGATTCCGCCGGGTGCCGCATGCAGAATTTTAATTTTAACTTCATCGGTACTCAAATCCGTCAAATATTTTCTCAGCACATCTACCGAACCCTGAACGTCAGCTCGAATAATTACATTTAATTCTTTGACGTTTCCGGCTTCTATCTGGCTAAACAAATTATCGAGTGTAACCTGGGTTCGTTTGGCAAGAGCACTTTCTCTTGAGTGTGCCTGGTTTTCCTCAGCTGCCTGCTTGGCTCGGTTTATGTCTTTTAGACAATAGAATTTATCACCTGCTTTTGGCGGCTGATTCAGCCCTGTGATTTCTACGGGCATTGCGCTGGTAGCTGTTTTTATATTTTTTCCAGAGCTGTCTCTTAGAATTTTTATTCTTCCGTAAGTGTCGCCCGCAAGCACAATGTCGGTTTTGCTCAGTTTGCCTTCTTTGATTAGCAGGGTAGCAACTGCTCCGCGTTGAGCTGACATTTTTGCTTCAACAACCCAGCCGGTGGCACTGATTGTGTCATCTGCTTTTAGGTCGAGCAGTTCTGCTGCATAATCGAGATGTTCGAGTAAATCATCGATTCCATCGCCGGTTACAGCTGAAGTTTTTACGACCTCGGTTTCGCCGCCCCATTCAACTGGATTTAATTCGTGTTCAGCGAGCTGTGCGTAGATACGGTTTATGTCGTAGCCGGGCAAATCGGTTTTATTTAGTGCAACAATAACAGGCACATTTCCCGCTTTTGCGTGATTTATTGCTTCGATTGTTTGCGGCATAAGTCCATCATCGGCAGCTACGACGAGAACGACTATGTCAGTCATATTTGCGCCTCTTGCCCGCATAGCTGTAAATGCTTTATGGCCGGGTGTGTCAAGGAATGTTACGCTTTTTCCAGACCACTTGATTTGATATGCCCCGATGTGTTGGGTGATGCCGCCTGCTTCGCCATCTGTAATATGTGCCGAGCGGATTTTGTCGAGCAAACTTGTCTTGCCGTGGTCAACGTGTCCGAGCATAGTAGCTATTACTGAGCGTTTTTTGAGATGGTTTTTCTGGCGCTCTTCGAACTCCTGGCGTATTTCATCTTCGAGTGTTTTTTTATGTTCGATTGTAAGTTCGGTTCCAAATTCCAGTGCGACCAGTTCAGCTGCATCGCAAGCCAGTACCTGGTTTGCCGTAGCCATCACTCCCTGCTGCATTAGTTTAGAGATAATCTCTCCGACTTTAACAGCAAGTGTTGCCGATAAATTTTTCACTGTGATTGGTTCGGATATTGTGGCTTTTTCCGGTCGCACAGCCGCATAGGCATTTTCTGCGTGTGAAGATGTTGCGAGTTTTCTTCTTGGTCTCAGCCGCAAATTTTGTCCATCAGCGGCTTTTAGTCGTGCTCGCCTTTCTTCAAGATCTTTTTCTCTGCGGAGCGTTTCGAATTTTGATTTTTCCGGAGTTCCTTCTTTACCGCTGTCTTTACGGCGACCATGTGTTCTCTCTTTGTTTCTTTTTGGGCTACCTTTTTTAACTGTGTCCGATGTTTTGCCAAGTTCCTTGTTTTTTATCAGCGGCTCAGTAACTGGTGCGTTGTATCTCGTTCTTGGTTTTGGTCGCAGCTGATGTTGTGGTTCTGGTTTTTCAATGCGAACAATTTTCGGGCCGCTCAGTTTTGCAGGTGCCGGTTTCTTCAGTATCCGGCCGGCTGGAACTATCGGTTTTGGTTTAACTTTAACAGCCGGCTGCGGTGGCAGCTCTTCGGCTGTTTCGCCATCCACAATTTCTTCTACTGCTTTTTCTTTTTTTGTTTTTTTAACTTTTACATCGTCATCTTTTTTTGTGGCTTCGTCAGTTTCATCCGGCTGCGGCTCTTCTTCTCCTGCTGCGGCTTCCTCTTTCTTTGTTTTTTCCGATTTTCTGGGTTTCGCCTTTTTTGCGACCCTGACTTTTTTAAGGTCTACTTTTTTAGACGTTTCAACTGTTGTAACATTTGTTCCTTCGGAGAACCATTCCTTAATAGTTTCTCCAAGTCCGGCTGAAATCACCGACATATGGTTTTTAATATCCAGTCCTTCATCCTGGCATTTTGTTATGATTGCCGCACTTTTAACTCCAAGTTCTTTTGCCAGAATATAGACTCTTGTTGTTGCCATAAAAATTCGTTTCTTGTTGTTTACTGTACTACTGTTACTATAATTTATTTTTATTGCAGAGCAGTTTTTTAAGATTCATCCTGCACTTCCTGCTCATCATTTTCCTGTGCTATTTCTTCTTTCGGTGTTACCTCAGGTGCAACTTCTTCAGCTGCCACTTCTTCTTGTTTTATTTCTTCCTGCGCTACCGCTTCTTCTTTCGGTGCTTCTTCCGGCGTTGTTTCTTCTTCTTTTGTTTCCTCTTGAGCTTCCTGGGGATTATCCGGCTTCGTGGCTTTTTCTTTTTTCAGCAGTTTTTCAGCTCGTTTTTGTTTCGCTTCTTCAGCGATTAGCTTTGCCTCTTCAACTGCGCAAACGATGAGTTTTCCAGCAAGTTTTTCATCAATACCGAGTTCCTTGATTAGCGGCTCGGTCCCAACTTCATCAAGGTCCATAACCGATATAATTCCAAGTGCTATCAGTTTATCAAGAACTGTATCGTTTCCGCCTTCAGCTTTTTTAACGCAGCTTGTTAATCGTTCAATTCCCTGATTGTATTCGTCCGGCGTAAGTATATCGATGTCCCAGCCGGTTAGTCGTGCAGCGAGCCGCACATTTTGGCCGTGCTTTCCGATAGCCAGGCTCAACTGGTCTTCATCAACTACTACCGTCGCTCTTGAAAGCTCAAAACACAGTGCTATTTCGCTGACCTTTGCCGGCATAAGTGCGTTTGTAATCAACACCTGCGAGGAATCATTCCATCGCACGATGTCTATTTTTTCTCCGCCGAGTTCCTCGACTATATTTTTTATTCTACTGCCTCGAACTCCCACACATGCTCCGACTGGGTCAACTTTATCATCGAGCGAAATGACAGCTACTTTGGTTCGGTAGCCGGCTTCTCTTGCCATAGCCCTTATTTCGATGATGTTTTCGACAATTTCCGGCACTTCCAGCTCGAACAATCTTTTGATGAAGTCAGGATGTGTTCTTGAGAGAATGATTTTCACCTGGCTTGATGCTTCCTTGACATCGAGGATTATACAGCGAATTCTTTCGCCCGGCCGATGGCTCTGGCCCATAATTTGTTCAGCTTTGGGCAGGAATGCTTCTATTCTATTATTTAAGTTGACTATCAGCGAGCCGCCTTCGTATCGCACGACAGCGCCGCTGACGATTTCTCCTATTCGCTCGGTGTAGTCGGCATAGATACTGCTTCTTTCGTCAGCTCTGATTTTTTGTATCATTACCTGCTTGGCTGTTTGAGCTGGTATTCGTCCGAGTTTTGTAATATCGATTTGCTCTTCGTCCTTGAAAGCTGTAAACACTCCGGTTGAGCGGTCGATTTGAACGACAATGTCAGCATCCGGTTCGCCGAAATGTTTTCTCACCGCTGAAATCATAGCTTCTTCGAGGTCGATAAAGATGGATTCCTTATCGATATTTTTATCTCTTGCGATATTTTCAACTATTCGTATTAATTCCTGATTCATATTTTTTCAACTTTCCAATTCAGGACCAATTTTCTCACAACCAAATTTTATTTTTTTTCAAACACTCATACGCTTTTCGCTCTGGCCAAAAAAAAGAGGAAACCTTTAACAGTTTCCACCTTAAACCCACCAAAAACGAACAGAATTTGCAGCTTATTATTTAACTACATACCCTGCCTCCGCAATAACGCTGCCTGCTCATTTTTCGGCCTTAAAGCAAAAACACCTATTCCTACTAAGCTACCGTTTGCGTAAAAACGCAAGTGTGCGAACCTACTGTTCACTCTACTTCGCACGGTTTGCTAATCCTGTTTTCAAGCTCATTGTCTTCGTATCCTTAAGTATAGCTTTCTTAAGTAGCTGTCAATTCCTATAAAGGGCTTTATTATAGTGAAACAGCCATAGCTGTCAACGACAATAATACTAATAATGATTTTGGGATAATAATCTTTCTAACTGTTTTTTGGTTTTTTAGCCAAATCCGACTTTTGTTTTACGCTCACAGGTAGCTGCAGGTCGTGATTTAGGTTTGACTTTTTCACAGATTATGTTAGCATCATCGACTGTGTTTGGCGGTTTTTTGTCAATTTAAGCGGATTTTATCGGAATAATTCCAAATATGGGTGAAATTGAAACCCAAAATCAGCGTCTCGATACGGATTTGTGCGCCATTGTGGTTGGCCGAAATGGCGATAGTTTTTGTAATTACGCCACTGATTTACTGGCAGGTTATGATATTAAATTTATTCGCTGCGGCGATATTTATACTGCTTTTGCCGAATTTGCCGCAAATGATTTCACAAATACCCTTGTAATTGGCAATCTTGAGCAGTTGAGTGCTGAAGACGGCTTGTTTTTCCGCAGTGTAAAAAAAGACGGCTCATTTTGCTGCTGTTTTGCCGGCGGCGGTTCGACACGGCTCACCACAGGCGGTTCGGCTCAAATGCAAAAACGAGTTTCACTTGCCGAGCAAGCCGGCTCTTTGGTTATAAACCAGCGAGCTGAGCTTGAAAAAATAATAGCGAAATTAAATCGCAACTCAAACAGTATTGCTTGCGACAAATTTCGCACAACAAAAGCTGAACGTGATGCTTTGCTTGGAGTTTGATTAAAAAATGATAGCTTCTGACAGACCAAATTTTTCTGATGGTTCCACTGCTGCTCAAAATGCTCGCCGGGTTCTTTTAATAGGTGATGTTGCTGCCGCTTTTACTGATAGCGATTTTCCATCTGATTTATCCTGCCAGTTCCAGCCGAATATGCTCGACGCAATCAATGCAGCTTCGAGAACGAAGTTTGACACGATAGCTGTTGTGATGTCGAATTTTTCATCGCAGCTGGCTTCTGGATTGAAGGCACTAAGGAAAGTCAATCGTAATGCCAAGATTATTCTTCTTGCCAAAATGTACGAGGAGCCAAAAGCCATCCAGCTTATGCGCTCTGCTTCCAACGGCTCTGCGATTGCAAATGATTATCTGATTTGTCCTGTTGAAACGGACAATTTTTGCCGAGTTGTTATGCCCTCATCTGTAGCTCAAAGGATTAGTGATGCGCATATCGTAAAAGAGGAATCGCAATACGCAATACGCAATACGCAATCCGAAAAAATCGCACATCTTGAAAAACTCGCCACGGAGGACGGCCTGACCGGCTTGAAGAACAGGAGATATATTTGGGAATTTGCCAATCAGACCATAGAGCTTGCCCGCAGCAATAATAGCGAAGTAACTTTAATGATTTTTGATATTGATAATTTCAAGCATTACAATGATGAGTATGGCCATCCGGCTGGTGATGAAATTTTGAAGCAGGTTGCTGTTTTAATGGAGCGTTGCTGTAGGGGCCACGATATTATTGGCCGAATTGGCGGCGATGAATTTGCCGTTATTTTCTGGGACAATCGCAGCGGTTCTTCCTGTGAAACTGACAATGAGCGGCGGCTGGCCTTGGCTGACCATCCCAAAGAGGCAATTTTTATAGCAAAGCGATTTAGAAAAGAGCTGGAAAAAACCGAGCTTCCTCTTTTGGGTCCTGAAGGCAAAGGCGTTTTATCTATAAGCGGCGGATTAGCGAGTTTTCCGGGAGATGGCTCAACGATAGATGAAGTATTTTGTCAGGCGGACAATGCTCTTTTGGAGGCCAAGCGTGGCGGCAAAAACCGAATTTATCTTGTTGGCCGCCGGCAGGGCGACATTGAAAACATCGATTAAATACAGCTCAAAAAAAAAGCGACCTCTGAAATCCAGAGGCCGCCCAGGTTTTGCACATTTATTTTTACAGCACAATAAGCTGCAATTTCTCGATACGTTCTATTCCTTTTCATTTGCCTCTTTTTGTTCTTTGAGGATTCTCTTTGCTTCTTTTTTCTGCTCACTAAGACTTGGTATTTTTTCAGCTTGTATGCCGCCCATATCGCAATTTTTTTCTGCTGCATAAACCAGCAACCTGTTATGGCGTTGTCTCATTGCGTCAAATTCGATTTTTTCAGCATCTTTCAAATCCATAAAGAAAAACGGCACGATTAGGAAGCATCCGCCTGCTGCCCAAAGTGCATTTGTAACGCCTTTGTCGGTTTTTGGAAGTATTCGTCGCATATCTGCCTGAAGCTGAGCTACTTCAATTTTGAGTCCTTCGCAGCTGCGATTTTCATCACCCGGCATATAGATAGGAATAGGATTAGCTTCGCGGCCGGCACATCCTGCAAAAGATATAGCTGAAACAAGTATTAGACTTATCACCCTTCTCATTTACGTCCCCTTTCAGAAAGTTAAAAAATTAAACATGGCGGCATTCTATATCACTTTTGCGATTGATGCAATGAAAACGAAATATTATTCGTTGCATAGATTATTTAATAAACCGCTGATTTTAATATCGCTTCCGAATTTTTTTATTTCAATATTATTCAAATCTATATTTTGTGTTAAATTTTCTGTTGCCGAATTTATGCTCGCATCGCCTTTTTTGCCGATTAGCTTTGGCGCAATGTAAACAGCAATTTCGTCAGCCAAATTTTGTTTCAGGAATGAGCCAATTACTTCTGCACCTCCTTCGACCAAAAGCTGAGCAATTTTTCGCCTGGCCAATTCATCAAGCAGTTTTTTTAAATCGCATTTTCCCTGCCTGTTTGGCAGAGTTAATATCTCAGCTCCTTTTTGCAGAATTGTTTCTGCTTTTCTAACTTTTGTTTTAACAGCTTTTTTACTCGTAACAATTAACACAGGTTCTTCTTTTGCTGTTTTCAATAATTTGCAATTTGTTGGAATTCTCAAATTGCTGTCGAGAACAATCCTTGTTATTTTTTTATTTTTATTTTTGTCTAATCGGGCGGTCAGCAGCGGGTCGTCTGCAAGAACTGTTTTAATCCCGACCAGTATTGCCTGTGAGCGAAGACGTAATTTATGTGCATCTTTTCTGCTAAGCTCATTTGAAATCCAGCGTTGTTTTTTTTCTCCGCTTGCCAGTTTGCCGTCGACCGATTGTGCCCATTTTAGTATCACCCAGCATTTTTGTGTTGCTGCAAATTTCATAAATGGAGCGTTCAATAATTTCGCTTCATTTTTGCAGAGGCCGGTTTGAACTTCGATTCCTGCCTTGCGTAATTTTTCAATTCCTTTTCCCGCAGCGTGTTTTGACGGGTCTTTGGCTGCTATTATGACTTTTTTAATTCCAGCTTTAATAATCGCATCGGCGCAAGGGCCGGTTTTGCCGTAATGGCAGCAGGGCTCAAGCGTAACATACATTGTAGCTGCTCGGGGATTTGAGTTTCTTTTTTTGCAGTCTTTGAGGGCATTTATTTCTGCGTGCGCAGAGCCGAATTTCCTGTGCCAGCCGGAGCCGATGATTTTGTCATTTTTAACTATTACAGCTCCCACTGCCGGGTTTGGCTCAACGGAACCAATGCCTCGCTTGGAGAGTTTCAAAGCAGCTAACATATATTTTATATTTTGTATGTTTTCTTTCATATGTACCACGTAGAATATACTAACATTCTGCCAAATGTGATTTGAGCAATTGTCATTCCGCACCCATTCGGCTTCGCTCAGGGCAGGCTTTGATGCGGAATCCAGATTATCAGTAGTTCTGGATTCCTGCTTTTGCAGGAATGACACTATCAATCGAATTTTGACCGAGCGTTATCTTATCATTTCGAGAAATTCTTTTTCGCTTATTATTTTTACGCTGAGTTTTTTTGCTTTTTCAAATTTGCTTCCGGCTTCTGTGCCAGCCAAAACAAAATCGGTTTTTTTGCTAACGCTTTTAGCGACTTTGCCGCTGTTTTCTTTTATTAACTTTTCGATTTGCTGGCGTGTGAATTTTTCCAGCGTTCCTGTAATGACAAATATTTTTCCAGCTAATTTATCCGAACGATTTGTTTTGGTTTGTTTTGGTTTCACTCCGGCAGTGAGCATTTGGTCTATTACCGCTGCATTTTTTTCATTGTGAAAATATTCATAAATACTATCAGCCATAATCTGGCCGATTTGGTCTGTATTTTTTAGCGTTTCTATGTCTGCGTTTTTAATTTCTTCAAGTGAGCCGAATTCTTCAGCGAGGATTTCAGCTGACTGACTTCCCACATGTTTTATTCCAAGGGCTGCGATGAATTTTGATAGCGGACAGTTTTTGCTTTTTTCAATTGCTTCTATTACATTTGCTGCACTTTTTTCAGCTATTCTTTCTAAGGCGAGCAAATCTTCTTTTTTTAATTTGTAGAGGTCTGCAAAATTACTTACCAATCCCGAATCAACCAATTGTTCAATCAGAGCTTCGCCGAGATTTTCAATATCCATCTGACCGCGACCGACGAAATAATTTAATTTTTCTTTTAATAATGTTGTGCAGTTTTTATTTACACATACATAAGTGTGTGTAAATTCGCTTTTATGAGCAATTTCTTCTTTTTTTCCTGTTCTTTTTTTTTCGATTATTTGAATTTTTTCACCGCAATCAGGACAAATTTTTGGTTTTTCAAATGGCTTTGTATTTTTAGGCCTTAATTCTTTTTTTACTTCTATTATTTGCGGAATTATTTCGCCTGCTTTTTCTATCAAAACTGTATCACCACAGCGAACGTCGAGTCGGTCAAGCTCATCGAAATTATGTAAGCTCGCTCTTTTTACAACTGTTCCAGCCAATTGAACCGGCGTTAAATTTGCAACCGGCGTTAAAATCCCGCTTTTGCCGACCTGCACATCAATCGATTCGACAATAGTTTCAGCTCTTTCAGCTGGAAATTTATAAGCGATGCACCATTTCGGAGCTCTGCCTGTAAAGCCGAGTTTTTCCCGTAGGTCGAGTTGATTGATTTTAATTACCATTCCATCGATTTGGTAATTTAGTTCAAATCGTTTTTTGTTCCAGCGGTTACAGATTTCTATAACCTGCTCGATGTTTTCTGCTTTTTCAATATTCGGATTGACCGGCAAGCCGAACGTTTTTAATTTTTCAAGTGTTTGCTGGTGGCTCTCTGCGAGCGGCTCGGAAATTTCTCCTGTTGCGTAAGCAAAAAATGCGAGATTTCTTTTGGCGGTGATTTTCGGAGCGAGTAGTTTCAATGAACCGGCAGTTGCATTTCTCGGATTGGCAAAATTCGGCTGTTCATTTTCGGCTCGCAAACGATTTAATTCGGCAAACGAAGCGTTCGGCATATAAATTTCGCCGCGAACTTCAAGTACCGAAATTGATTTAGCTTCAACTGACAAAACAAGCGGAATATTTTTTATTGTTCGCACATTAGCTGTAACATCATCACCGGTTTTGCCGTCGCCTCTTGTGGCAGCTGTTTTTAATAAACCGTTTTCGTAGCGGAGATTTATTGCAACGCCGTCGAGTTTTAATTCGACAATATATTCGTAATTTTCATCGCCGAGCTGTTTGCAGATTTTATCTTTGTCGAATTTCCTCAAATCTTCAGCGCTGTAGGTGTTGTCGATGCTGAGCATTGGTACGGAATGTTTAACCGATTTGAAGCCATCAAGCGGCTGGCCGGAAACTCTTTGTGTTGGCGAATCAGCTGTTATAAATTGCGGATTTTCTTCTTCGAGTTTTTTTAATTCGGCGAAAAGCTCATCGTATTTCTGGTCGCTTATTTCGGGCTGATTAAGAACGTAGTAAAGCCGGTCATGCTCTCTGATTTGGCTGCGCAAAAGCTCAATGCGAGTTTGTTTTTTTACATTGTCTGCCATATTGAGCTTGAGTTTATGCTCTTTTGGCAGATTTTGCAAACAGTTTTGGGACTGGCTCAATCAGCTGAATTTTTGTTTTCAGCTTTTTTGATATCGGCCATCATCCATTTGATTTCAGGGTTGGCCATAAATAAATCCCAACACAGGCCGCTCCGGTAATTTTCAATCATAATCAAAATAGGCCCCTGGTCGATAGCTACATAACCTTTCGCAAACCAGTCCTCTTTCAAATTGAAAGAATCGGTAAATCCGAACGGCCCCCACAGGCCTTTTGCGCCGTAGGTGTGATAAAAGTGTTTCAATGTTGCAATGGATTCGATGGGAACATAAGGCATCGCACTAATTGCAGCAGTGGGGGTGATAGTGCCGTTGTCATTTGTGGGTGAATGAGCATCGTAACCCCACGGATCCCAACTGGCAGTTAGCCCCCAAACCAAATCGCTGTAGCCAGCAAAATTTTTCGGATTCTCAATGCAATAGTCGCGATTAATCAGTGAAATATTGCGGCTACTATCGAAATAATTGCAGAATTTATCGCTCCATTGGCGCGGGTCAAAGCCGAGATTGCTATAATGGGTGAAAAACAGCGGGCCACCATAATCCAAGCTAACAAACTGCTTATGGCCATAAAAAGTTTCGCCGTTGGCGTAATCGCTGCCGGCCCAGCCATCGTAATAGCACGAAGCTGGAATCGGATGTGTCGGAGAGGCGATGGCCAGCAAATAAGTAATCATACATTCGTTGTAGCCCACAATTGGCATATTCATATGCCAGCCGTAATTCGGCGACCAGTGCCAGTAAAGATGTTTGCCGTCAGTATCCTCAAGACGACGATACCAATCCCACTCGATAGTTTCCCATAAGCTGGTAGCTATACTGCGAACATTTGTTTCAATACTGTCATAGCGGTTGTCGAAGTATTGGCGGACGGTGAGAAGTCCTTGCGCCACATAAGCGGTTTCGACTAAATCTCCGCCGTCGTCGTTACTGTTTTCGGCGAAAGCAATGGTCTGTCCGGTAGCTCCGTTAAACCAGTGCGGCCAGGCACCATGATGACGAGTTGTTTGCTTGTCAAGGAATGTCAGCATTTTCACAATGCGTTGAGCTGCTTTTTTGCGACTGATAAATCCACGCTCTGCACCGATGCAAATGGCCATTAATCCCATGCCTGTTCCGCCGGATGTGCAGCAGTCATCTTCGTGGCCAAATTGGTATCCTTCCCTTGTCAGGCCGCTGACCGGATGGGCATAATCCCAGAAGTATCTAAAGGCGGCCTCCTGAATCGAGGTCAATAATTGCCCGTCGTTCATTTGGTATGATCCAGCTGAAACGATTTTTGAAGGTTTTGATTCTTTGTCGGTTAAGGATGTTACATAGTAATAGTAGGTTTGGTTATTTTGGCCGAAGAAGTCGCTGTAAATCATTATTTGGTGCGGCGAAGAATTTAGCTTTTCAAATGTGCCTTCGGCTGAAGTTGAGCGGTAGATGTTATAGCCCTGCGAAACGCTGCCTGCTGCGGGTTCCCACTTCAAATCAATTCTGCTGTCATGACCGGTTGCGGTTAGAATGATTTGTTCTTTTGCCTTAGTGGTCCCTATCATTTTCATTTTCTATCCCCTAAAAAACAGCCGTTTTTTTTCTTGCCCGGCATCAGCATTTCTAATGCGGCCTATGGTTATATGGTCTTATGATAGAGATTTATCGGTATTATCACAATTGAGGACACTACGTGAATTTGTAGCAAGTTGCGACCGGACAAAGTGTTAACATCAAAACCAAATCCACTTGTTTTTGAGTGCTATTGATTGGCACATATGAATTTAATAAAAAGAGCCGCCATAAAAGGCGGCTCTTTTTGTCAGAACTCCCCGAGTAGGACTCGAACCTACGACCTAGCGGTTAACAGCCGCTCGCTCTACCAATTGAGCTATCGGGGAAGAATCAGTATATAATACCAATAATCACGGAAGAATAATCAATAATTATTAAATTGTCAAGCCCTGTTTTTTATTGAAAAAACAGTTGTAATCACTGGACGAATAGTTAGTTATATTGTAAAATGACTGACTAAACCTGCTTTACCTGCGGTTTTTGGTAAAGACAATTTCGTATATTATATTTTACAATGGCAGCTGATGTGTGAATTTTGCAGCTGTCAGGGGTGTTGACGGGTATGGCTAAGAATATATTGGATGTCGGTGGTTTTACCATACAAAGGCGAATCGGCTCAGGTGCGAGAACCACAATCTACCTTGCCACAGATGACCAGGATAAAAAAGTTGTTGCTCTAAAAAGGGTTACATTTGAGCGGCCTGAAGATACGAGAATATTCGAGCAGGTCAAGGCCGAATACAAAATGTCTCAGCGGATAGACCATATGTACATCCGCAAATGCTATAAGCTTAAAAAAATACGCAGCTTGTTCAAGGTAAAGGAAATGCTGCTTTCCATGGAATTTTTTGATGGCAAATCGCTTGAAGACAGTCCGTCCCTTAGCTTAATTGATGTACTGCTGGTTTTCAGAATGGTTGCAAGCGGTCTTAGTGCTATGCACAGGAGCGGATTTGTTCACTGCGACATTAAGCCAAATAATATTCTCATCGATAATTCCGGCTCAATAAAAATTATCGACCTTGGCCAAAGCTGTAAAATCGGTACGACAAAGCAGCGTATTCAGGGCACGCCCGATTACATCGCTCCCGAACAGGTCAAAAGAAAACCGCTTGACCCGAGAACGGATATTTTTAATCTCGGAGCGACAATATACTGGGCGTTGACCGGCCATAATGTTCCAACTTTAATACCAAAGAAAAAAGCTGACCTTGGCGTTGTTATTCAGGAGCCATGCCCAACTCCGCACGAATTGAAAAAGCAAATACCTGTAGCAATTTCCAATCTTGTGATGGATTGTGTAAAAGACGGTACCACGCGGCGGCCAAAGGATATGACAGTGGTAATCGCAAAACTCGATACGGTAATACACAGCATACTTGGTAATAAAATCAAGACAGGCAAAAATGGCTTTGCAAACACAAGTAATAATTGATTTACTCAAAAAAACAGCCAAAGCCAATGGCGATGATGTTTTGCGGCGGGGCAATGTGATTCATTTGCCGGCTGCCGGAAGCGTTGTTGTAGCTGGCGACATTCACGGCCATCGGCGAAACTTTGAAAGGGTGGCTGCATTTGCGAATCTAACTGAAAATCCCGACAGGCATGTTGTTCTGCAGGAAATAATCCATGGCGGCCCCGAAGATACTGACGGCGGCTGTCTTTCTTACCAATTATTGTTTGATATTGCTCGCTACAAACTCGATTTTCCCGACCGTGTTCACATTATTATGGGAAATCACGATACGGTTTTCATTAACGATGGCCAGGTGATGAAAAACGGCAAGGAGATGAATTACTCGATGAATGTGGCACTGAAGAGAGAATTCAAGGAGGACAGCGGCGAAATTAAGCTGGCAATAAAGGAAATGCTTTTGTCGCAGCCGGTAGCTGTTAGAACCCAAAGCCGAATATGGATTTCGCATTCATTGCCGGACAATCGAAACGTTGATAAATTTGATATTGAAATTCTAAATCGCAAACTGACCAGCCATGATTGCGACAGGCACGGCTCGGTGCACTATTTAACCTGGGGCAGAAAACACAATCAGAAAGCGCTCGATAAAATGGCAAAGCTTTTTGATGTTGATTTTTTCGTTCTCGGCCATCAAACCCAGTCCAGCGGCTGGAGCAGGGCTGGTGAAAATCTGATAATTATTGCTTCCGAACACAGCCACGGCTGCCTGTTGGCATTTGACCTTGTCAAATCCTATACAATCGAAGAACTGGCCGAATTGATAACACCTCTTGCATCAATTTCCTGAAGCGTATATTGTAAGGCGCGAAGCGAAAAGAATTTAGAATGTAAAATTGAAAATTTGTTGCTGGTTGCTCGTTGTTAGTTGATAGATTTTTTTTACGAGCAACGAGCAACGAGCAACGATTATGATTTGGTACTATTACATAGCTATAGTGGCGATTGTTTCGCAGATTTTCCTTTTGCTCAATGTGTATCGTAATTACCGCTACGCAATAACCCATTACGCCAAGCAGCGAACTACATATCACCCTGAAATTGTATTGATTATTCCGTGCAAAGGGCTTGACTCGGCTTTCGAGAAAAACATCAGTTCTTTTTTCAAGCAGGACAGCAGAAATTATTCTCTTTGGTTTGTGGTTGAAGATAAAGCTGATTTGGCTTACGGGCAATTATGTAAATTAAAAGAGCGGTTTGCTGAAAGCTCACAAGCCAAAGATGTTCAAGTATTGGTTGCGGGAAAAATAAGCCAGAATCCCTTCGACTCTGTTCAGGGCAAGCGGCAGATTTGCAGCCAAAAGATTCATAATCTTCTTTATTGTTGCAGTCGAATTTCTGATGATGTTGAGGTGTTGGCCTTTGCTGATTCTGATATTTGTGTTCGCAGTGATTGGCTCAATCAAATAGTTTACCCGCTTCGCAAATCCGAAATCGGAGTAGCAAGCGGTTACAGGTGGTTTGTGCCGAAGAAAAATAATTTGGCGAGTTTAGCTCTTTCAGCTGTCAATGCCAAAGTTGCCCAGCTGCTTGGCAATAGTCGTTTCAATCAGGTTTGGGGCGGCTCGATGGCAATACGCACGGAAACTTTTCGCCGGCTCGGAATATCTCGAATCTGGGCAAAAACCGTCAGCGATGATTTGTCGCTCAGCGGTGCTGTCAAAAAGGATGGCAAAAAAGTGATTTTTGTTCCCGCCTGTCTTGCTGCTTCTTATGAATCCACAAGCTGGGCTAAGCTTATGGAATTTGGCCGGCGGCAGTTTTTGATT
Source organism: Planctomycetota bacterium (assembly GCA_023135865.1). Classification (GTDB taxonomy): domain Bacteria; phylum Planctomycetota; class Phycisphaerae; order Sedimentisphaerales; family Anaerobacaceae; genus JAGLSG01. Next base: position 18,093 of record JAGLSG010000001.1, read on the forward strand.
ACTCGCATAAATGCCCCCAAAATATGGCTTCTCGGATTATTCGGCAATTTATTCTCGATTCTTGGATTATGGCTTGGAGCGGCTTTGGCTGTATTTGCTGCAAAGACACAAAACGAGAATCTTTGGCTTTTTGCGACTGTTCCTGTCGTATTTTTTGTCAGCCAACTGGCAAGAGCCATAATGCGTCAAGCGATGATAGCGAGATTATTGAAAGAGGATTTGCCGAAAATGAAATTCGCAATGGCAGCTGACATTCTTTTTTTCCCGCTGTGGTCGCTTTTTATGCTGTTCTTTATTATTTCTTCAGCTTTTGGGCGAACGATAAAATGGCGGAACGTGCGATACAAACTTATCAGTCCGACCGAAACAATCGTGCTCAAAGGTTAGGGTGACCTCTAAAAATATATTCTGTCATTACGAGCGAAGCGAAGTAATCTCGTTTTTGAAGCAACGACAGAGATTGCTTCGTCGTTTTACTCCTCGCAATGACATTCTTAGAGATACTCCTATTTTTTGTCTAAAAGTGTTTTGCGCAGGCCCCGCCTTCTAAGCAGGTGATGGTAGTGCTGAGCAAATCGATGAGCTTCATCTCTTACGTATTGCAAAAGTTTTAGAGCTGCTGAATTCCTGCTGAGCTTAAGCGGCTCAGGTTTGCTTTGCAGAAAAACTTTTTCTTCTTTTTTTGCAATAGCTGCTATTTGTACAGCTGGCGCATTCATTTGTTTCAATGTTTTTTCAGCTGTTCTCAAATGGCCTTTTCCGCCGTCGATTAAAATCAAATCCGGCCACATTTCTTCGCCTGCGAGCGCATATTTGTATCTTCGCTTTATTACTTCAGCGAGCATTGCGTAATCGTTAATGCCTTTTACGGTTTTGATTTTGAATTTTCTATAGCCGCTTTTAAATGGCTTGCCATCAATAAATTTCACGAGTGAGCCGACAGCTTCTGCGCCGCTTATATTTGCAATGTCAATCCCCTCTATAATTCTTATTGGCTGCGGTGCTTTGATTACTTTTTGCAATTCTTCCATTGCCGCAGTTGGGTCAGCTGCGAAAACTTCCGGTTGAAGGTCAGTGCCTGGATTGCCGCGGCGGCTGAGTCGTTCGATTAAGCGGATGCGGTCGCGAAAAACAGCTGCTTTTTCATATTCGAAATTTTCAGAGGCAGTTTGCATTTGTTTTTTTAACTGGCGCAAAATAACCGAGTGTTTTGAGCGTAAAAACCGCGTAAAATCACATATAATGCGTTTATAATTGCCTTTTTCTATTTTCGCAGCACACGGAGCCGAGCATTGTTTTATGCTGTACAAAAGGCATGGCCGAAAAAATTTGCGCTTTGAGTCGTTTTGGCTGATAGTTAGTTTGCACGTGCGAAATTTAAATATCTTCTGCATTGCCACCACTGCAGCCCTTAAATCTTTTGCAGAAGTAAATGGGCCAAACAATTTTGAGCTGCTTCGTGGTTGGCGAGTGATATAAATTGCGGGAAAATCATCGCTGGCTGTGATTTCAAGATACGGAAAAGTTTTATCATCAGTTAAATCAGTATTGTACGGCGGATGAATATCTTTAATCAGCCGAGCTTCTTTTAGAAGTGCATCAACTTCGTTTGCTGTTTCAATAAAGTCAACTGTTGCTGTTTTACTTAACATCTCTGAAATTTTTGGGCCGCGGTCGCTGCAGCCGTTGCCGTGAAAATAACTGCCAACTCTTGAGCGAAGATTTATTGCCTTTCCAATGTAGAGGATTTTGCCGTTTGCATCTTTCATAAAATACAAACCGCTTTCAGCTGGAAAGCTCTTTATCTTTTCGCGAATTGCGCAAAACTTGTTGTGATTTTTGTCTGTCATTACAATATCATTTTAACATTGTTACGTTTTTTTTGTAATAGATTGCTGATGATAAACTTTTTTTTTTGTGTTAGTTCAATTACTGTAAGGACTAACGAAAATTTAACAAAAAAAATGAAATTATTAGTAATTTTCCTTTGCCCTCGAAAGAAAATCACACTATATTGAAAACGGTCGGTGGCAGCAGTTCTTAACTATATCTTGTTTGACTTCTGGCCATTTCACTATATCTTGTGGTAGCATGGAGGCGTACAAATGTCGGAAAAAACCAGTTCCAGCAATAATTTTGAGAGCAGAAAATCATATCAAGAGGCACCTATGGAAGCTGAAAAGCCAAAGGGTTTGAAAGTAGAGCATTTCTTTTCAGTGCCGGGCACTCATCCTTTTGACCAGCTTGAGTGGGAAAATCGCTCAGCTAAAATCGCCAGCGATACAGGCGAAGTGATATTTGAGCAGGATGATATTGAAGTTCCAACCTGCTGGAGTCAGCTTGCTACTAAAGTTGTGGCGAGCAAATATTTTTACGGCGACAATGACACAGGCCAAAGGGAACATTCGGTAAAGCAGCTTATTCATCGTGTTTGCAGAGCGATTGCCGATAGGGGTCAGAGAGATGGTTATTTCGCTGACGAAAAAGATTCCGAGGCCTTTTACAACGAATTGTGCTGGCTTTGCGTAAATCAGTACGGAGCTTTTAATTCTCCTGTCTGGTTCAATGTTGGCCTGTTTGATGTTTCCGGAATCAAGGGCAGCAAACACAATTATCATTGGGATGAAAAAAGCCAGGATGCCGTTGCCTGCGAAAGCAGCTACGAATATCCGCAGGCCTCTGCCTGTTTTATCCAATCGGTCAAAGATTCAATGGAAGATATAATGCGGCTTGCGACGAGTGAAGCGATGCTTTTCAAGCACGGCTCTGGAACCGGAACAGATTTATCAACTCTTCGAAGCAGTAAGGAGAGATTAAGCGGCGGCGGCCGGCCATCTGGCCCGCTCAGCTTTATGCGAGTTTACGACCAGGTTGCAGCGGTAATTAAATCAGGCGGAAAAACACGCAGAGCTGCAAAAATGCAGTCTTTAAAAATCGACCATCCGGATATTAAAGAATTTATCACCTGCAAAACCGAAGAAGAGAAAAAAGCATGGGCTTTAATAGAGGCCGGCTACAATGGCGATTACAATAACGAGGCCTATAGCAGCGTTATGTTCCAGAATTCCAATCTTTCCGTGCGAATCACCGATGAATTTATGCAGGCGGTGGAAAAGGACGAAAAGTGGGCAACAAAAGCTGTAACGACAGGCAAAACACTTGAAGAACATTCGGCAAGAGAGCTGATGGATTGTATTGCTGAGGGTACGAGAGTTTGCGGCGACCCCGGCTTGCAGTACGACACCACGATAAATCGCTGGCACACCTGCCCGAATTCAGCTCCGATTAACGCATCCAACCCATGCAGCGAGTATATGTTTATTAATGATTCGGCCTGCAATCTTGCCTCGCTGAATCTTATGAAGTTCCGCCTGGAAGACGGCGCATTTGACGTTGAAAGTTTCAAACGAGCTGTGCGAATGTTCATCATCGCTCAGGAAATCCTCGTTGATAATGGCAGCTATCCAGATAAACCGATTACGATAAACAGCCACAATTTCCGTCCGCTCGGATTGGGCTATGCGAATATCGGTTCGCTGATGATGAGTTTGGCTTTTGCTTATGATTCTGACGAGGCACGCACTATCGCTTCGGCTATAAGTGCCGTAATGACTGGAACCGGTTATGTAGTAAGTGCTGAAATAGCTGCGATTAAGGGGGCGTTCACCGAATTTGAAAAGAACGCCGAGCCGATGATGAAAGTTATAAATATGCACCGCAGATATGCTTATGATATTGACCAGACGTATTGTCCTGATTATTTGTATAACGCTGCGAAAGATGCCTGGGATGAGGCAGTCGATGCCGGAACAAAGGATGGTTTCCGTAATGCTCAGGTTACTGTTCTTGCTCCGACTGGAACGATTGGCTTTATGATGGATTGTGATACGACTGGAATTGAGCCGGATATTGCTCTGGTTAAATATAAATTACTTGCTGGTGGCGGAATGTTGAAGCTCGTCAACAAAACCGCGCCTATGGCTTTGGAGCGACTTGGCTTTAGTGCCGATGAAATCAAATCGATTTGCGATTACATAGATAAAAATGAAACCATTGAAGGTGCCAAAAATGTCAGCGATGAGCAGCTGTCGGTTTTTGATTGTGCGTTTAAGCCGCGAAATGGCAAACGTTTCATTCATTACACCGCTCATCTTAGAATGATGGCTGCTGTTCAGCCGTTTATTTCCGGCGCAATCAGTAAAACCATCAATATGCCGAAGGAATGTACCGCTGAGCAAATAGCTTCTGCGTACATAGACGGCTGGGCGATGGGACTAAAGGCCATTGCAATATATCGTGACGGCTCCAAAATGCTTCAACCGGTTTCTACGGAAAAACATAAAGACGAAAAAACCAAGGCAAAAGCAAAGGTAGTTGAGGCGCCGGCTAAACCAAGACCGCTACGGCATCGTCTGCCGGAAACGCGTCGCAGTATCACACATAAATTTTCCGTTGCCGGCCATGAGGGCTATCTCACTGTCGGACTTTACGAAGAAAACGGCCAGCCGGGTGAGTTATTTATTACGATGGCAAAAGAGGGCAGCACTGTTGGCGGATTGATGGATGTTATAGGCACGTGTACTTCGATGGCTCTGCAATACGGCGTACCGCTTGTAACGCTGGTTGATAAATTCAGGCACGCGAGATTTGAGCCGTCTGGAATGACCTCAAACAGAGACATACCATTTGCAAAGAGTTTGATTGATTATATTTTCTGCTGGCTTGGCTGCCAGTTCATACCCGGCTACGCTGAGAAAAATACGCCAAACAGAGCGGCTGGAACAACGGAAAATAAAAACAGCACAACAGCCAAGCAGCTGGTCGAAAAAACAAAAGACCTTGCAAGAAAAATAGCTGAGGTAAAATCAAAAGTAACATCTAAAATAAAAATGCCGCTCGCAAAGCCGTCAATTGAAACGGTGGCCTCGCCATCGCCGCAAATGCCGAATCGATTTGCGAAAGCCAGTCAGATTGAGGAACTCGTATCAGCTTCGGTTGGCGATGATAGCGAATTTCAATCGGAGGCGAAAACGATGCAGCAGTTCAATTCCCAGTTCGGCCATTTTCAGGACGATGCACCTGCCTGCGATATTTGCGGCTCGATTACGGTTAGAAATGGAACCTGCTACAAATGTTTCAACTGCGGCAATTCGATGGGATGCTCGTAAAAGAATTTAGAATTTAGAATTGAGAATGTAGAATTTGTCGAGCAGGATGGAGTAGCTATTTTTATTCTGTTTTTTTCTCTGCTTTTTCCCGCTGGATGGCATCGTAGATTTCTCTGCGGTGGACGGGAATGCTTTTCGGAGCAGTTATGCCGAGACGAACCTTGTCACCTCGAACGTCAACGATGGTTATCTCAACGTCATCGCCAATCATAATTGACTCATCTTTTTGTCTGCTTAAGACCAACATTTTCAACTCCTTTTGTCGGCTGGTTCCACTGCTTCTACGAAAAAATCTAATTGATAGTTCTTAGAAACGCTGTTTTTGCGATATTAAAGTACTCTAAGCATCTCTACCACTATATTTTCGGCTAATTTTCCAAGCCAAAACAACCATTTTTGTCATTGTTTTTACAGCGAGAGCCAATTATGGGACGATTTGAATATAAGTTCTTAAAACAAAAGTGTTTAGCGGTAAAAAAAAGAACTAAAAAAAGATGTATTAAATTTGGTTTTGTTACGGCTTTAGCTGGGAAAGTGCTATTTTTGGCAGATGTTTTCCTGCCACCAGTCGTAGCGAACAGCGAGCCAGTAGCCGATTATTGCGCCAAGCGTGCCGAAAGATACCATCTGGACGGGTAAAATCGACAAAACAGCACTTGAGAAAAATTGCGGCGGATAGTGCTCGACAAGGCGTTGCAAAATATCCCCCTTGAGATGTGTTGAAATAGCGACCGCTGTTAATGCGGCTGTGGCAATTGTCGGCGAGATGTAACCGGATTTCAGGAATTTTTTTACTACAAAGCCAGCTAATCCGAACGCAACAAGTACGGCAAAGGCAATTTGTCCAACCGCCGGCTGAGTCGAAATGACTCCTATTTGACTGTCGATGATTTTTGTGTCCAGAGCGAGAAAGCCGATACATAATTGAGCTATTACAGCCGAGACAATAACAGCTATGGCTGCATTCAGGTAAATATTTTTTCCTGTCCAGAGCAATGCCGAGGGATTCGCAGATGATTTTTTGTTTTCAATTTCGGTATTGGTTTTCCGCTGGATTTTTCCGCCAATAAATACCCCTGCAAAGCCGGCTGCTACAACTGCGAGCCAGAATAACGGCTCGAAACTAAGCGTTGTAAAAATTTCCTGCCTTTGAGCCAATGCTGAGTTTTGCCGGATTAAGGCATCCATATTTGCACTGCGAATCGACCAGACGGCCAGTCCAGCCGGAACAGCAATAACGCCTATTTCGCTGCCGAATGGCAGACAGATAAAATATGCAGCGAGGCCGGTCAAAAAAGCTGTAGCGAGTAAAATTATCGCTGAGATGAGACCTATTTGGCCGGTTGCAAGCGAAACAACGCCAAGAGGAGGACAATTTGCCAGCGGCCAGCCCAAAATTCCGAGCACAACTGCGCCAATAGCAATGGCCGCTGCGATTCTCAATTTCATAATAAAGGATAATTCCAAAACTTTCTCCAATCACTAAAAAACCTGAGCAAAGATTAACATTGCAGCTGATTTAAGTCAATCAATTTGAAATTTTAGGCAAAAGCAGTGCGGCTCCCAAGTGCCGCTGCCAATTGAACCTGATAATTTGGAATTTACAATTGCTAATAGGTCATTTACGAATTACGATAGCCAAAAGAGAAATTGAAACAGTGAATTTTTAGCAGAAAGCAAAATTATGAAAGTGTTATTAGTAGGCAGCGGCGGACGTGAACACGCTATTGCGTGGAAACTTGCTAAATCGAAAAAATTAACCAAACTTTATATCGCTCCGGGTAATGCAGGAACTGCCGAGTGCGGTGAAAATGTGCCGGTTGCAGCCGATAAAATAGAAAAACTTGTCGATTTCGCAAAGCAGAACAAAATTAAGCTCGTGATAATTGGGCCGGAAGTGCCATTGGCCGCTGGTCTTGCCGATTTGCTCGAATCAGCTGGAATAAAAGTTTTCGGGCCGGGCAAAGAAGCTGCAAAACTCGAAGCTGACAAGGCATTCGCAAAACAACTTATGCGAGCTGTTTCGATTTCAACAGCTGAAGGCCAAATCTTCGACCGATTCGAAGATGCAAAGGCATTTATTGCAAGCCGAGATGAAGCGGTGGTAATAAAAGCAGCGGGGCTTGCAGCGGGAAAAGGCGTTTTTGTCTGCGACGACCCGGCTGACGGAATAATCATAGCTGAAAAAATAATGTGCGATAAAATGTTCGGCTCTGCCGGCGAAAAAATTATCGTTGAAGATAAACTGCTCGGCGAAGAGGCATCGATTCTCGCACTGGTCGATGGCAGAAATATCTATTGCCTCGAATCATCGCAGGACCACAAAGCAATTGGCGAAGGCGATACAGGTCCAAACACCGGCGGAATGGGTGCATATAGCCCTGCACCGATAGTTACAGATAAATTGATGAAGCAAATCTCGCGAGAAGTTCTTGTGCCGATTGTTGACGGAATGAATCGCAATGGTACGCCGTATAAAGGCGTTTTGTATGCCGGAATTATGGTTACAGCTGCCGGCCCGAGAGTGCTGGAATTCAATGTTCGATTTGGCGACCCGGAAACTCAGCCGATACTTATGCGGTTGAAAAACGATTTGCTTGAAGTGATTCTTGCGGTCTGCAACGGCCGGCTCGATGACATAACTCTCAATTGGGACAGCAGGCCAGCGGTTTGTGTTGTGATGGCTGCCGGCGGCTATCCGGGAGAATACGAAAAAGGAAAAGAAATCACCGGCTTAAAAGAAGCGGCGGCAATGAAAGATGTTGTTGTTTTTCACGCGGGAACAAAAAAACTTGATAGCCGTATAGTCACGAATGGCGGAAGAGTGCTCGGCGTAACAGCTCTTGGCGAAACAATCAGTGCCGCAAAGCAAAAGGCGTATGAAGCGGTTGAAAAAATAAAATTCGATGGCGCTTATTACAGAAAAGATATTGCAGATAAAGCTATAAGAAAATAGCGATTGGCGTTTAACGTAGAGCGTTTAAAATTTAGTGTTTAGTATTTGGCGTTTAGTATTTTTAGCATCTAACAGGGGATGTGTGATTCGGCTCAAATATAAAAATCGTTGGCTGTTTGAATTTGCAATAGCAATTGTAATCTTTGGCATTGCTTTTATTTTGGTCGGCAGGATTCTTCGAACTATTGCTGTCAATCAAATTGAAGCGATTACCAATACGAAAGTTGAGGCGGAATCGGTTCATTTCAATCTTAACGGCTCGGTACTTATTGAAAATCTTGTAATCAGGCCGCAGGAAAAGCACCAATACAACAATGCAATACTGAGAGCGAGAACAGTTTATGCTCGATTTGGTTTGTCGAGTTTGCTTTTGTTTAACCCGCAGCTGAAGAAAATAAGCATTAAGGATTTTGTTTTTAATGC
>JAGLSG010000010.1 GCA_023135865.1 Planctomycetota bacterium
GTCTTTGTCAGATTATATCTTATCTTGGCTATCATTCCGCCAATCAAAATCACTCTGCCTTCAGAAAGCTCGGAGAGCATTGAGCTGTTGTGCGTGGAATAGATATTTATCGTTTCGGCGCAGTGACTAAGCGGATTGCTGGTTACATAAAACCCGAGCACCTGCTTTTCGTAAGCAAGCATTTGAGCTTCCGGCCATGGCGGCATGTCCGGCAAAATATCAGCATCTTTGGAGTAATCATCATCTGCGGCAGACTGGCCGAAAAAATTCATTTGGCCATTTTGCTTATCGGCTTGCACGGTTACGCCATTTTGCATTGCTTTTTCAAGGCCATCAAGCATCTGGGCTCGATGGCCACCAAGCCGGTCAAACGCACCTGCCTTTATTAGAGATTCATTCACCTGCTTATTGACAGCTCTAAGGTCAACGCTCTCGCAAAAATGAAACAAACTTTCAAATTGACCGGCCTGCTCGCGGGCAATAATAATCTGCTCAACCGCTTTTCCGCCAACGCCTTTTACCGCAGCCAAGCCAAAACGTATCACGCCTTCCTGCGGCTTATCACGAGAAGATGCCGGCGTAAAATCAACCATACTCTCATTAATATCGGGAGCCGAAACCTCTATTTTCATCCGACTGCATTCGGATATATAATCAACAACTTTTTCCGTATTACCCATTTCGTAAGTCAAAAGTGCAGCCATATATTCGACCGGCCAATATGTTTTCATATAGCCGGTTTGGTAGGCGATAAATGCGTAGCGAGTCGAATGGCTTTTATTGAAACCATAACCGGCAAAACGCTCGATAAGTTCGAAAATCTGCTCGGCTTGATTTTTAGTTAAACCCTTTTCAGAACAGCCGACTATAAATTTCTCTTTCTCTTTGGCAATGGTTTTTGCTTTCTTTTTACTAATCGCTTTAATCAGGCCATACGCCTCACGCAGAGCAATATCGCCAAGCCGGTTACAAATTTGCATTACCTGTTCCTGATAGACCATAATGCCGTAGGTCTCTTCGAGAATTTCAGTCATAACCGGATGCGGCATCTGCCATTTTTTGCCGTGCTTGCGGTCGATGTAATCGGAAATCAGCGTCATAGGGCCGGGGCGATAAAGTGCATTTGCCGCAATCAAATCCTCAATACGGTCCGGCTTCATTTTCATCAGCAAATCCTGCATACCGCTGGACTCAAATTGAAAAACACCTTTTGTTCTGCCTGTTGAAAAGAGTTTGAAAACTTTTTTATCTGTAAAATCAATTTTTTCCAAATCGATTTCTTCGCCGTAAATACTTTTTACCAGTTGGCAAGCCCGCTCTAAAACACTAAGCGTTTTCAGGCCGAGAAAGTCCATCTTTAATAGCCCAACTTTTTCTACCATCGGCCCTTCAAACTGAGTTACAACATCATCAGAACCGGCTGGCTTGTAAAGCGGAAGAAAGTTTGTCAGCGGCTGGTCGGCAACTACTACTCCGGCTGCGTGCACTGAGGCGTGGCGAACAAGCCCCTCAAGTTTTTTGCAGACCTCCATAACTTTTTTTATCTGCTCATTTTCTTCGCAGCACTTTTTTAATTGCGGCTCAGATTTCAATGCTTTGTCGAGCGTCATTCCAAGCGAATCGGGAATAAGTTTAGCCAATCTATCCGCCTCGCTAAGCGCTACGCCGAGCACCCTGCAAACATCACGAATAACAGCTCTGGCTTTCATTGTTCCAAAAGTTATAATCTGTGCAACGTGTCCGTATTTGTTTCGGACATAATCGATAATTTTTGGCCGGCCATCCTGGCAAATATCAATATCAATATCCGGCATTTCGTTACGCTCGGGGTCCATAAACCGCTCAAACAATAAGCCGTATCGAATCGGGTCAACATCGCAAAGTCCAAGACAGTATCCAACTACCGTACCTACTGCACTTCCTCTGGCGCCAACTGATATATTATTTTTATGAGCGTAATTACAAAAATCCCAGACGATTAAAAAGTAGCTTGCAAAACCCTTGGATTCAATTACATCAAGCTCCCTGTCAATCCTGGCCTTTATTTCATCGGTGATTGTTCCATACCGCTGCACGGCTCCATCCATTACCGTCCTTGTCAAAAAATCTTCAGCGGTCGAGCCATCATCAGGCGTAAAAGACGGGGCATAGTGAGTTTTTAAATCAATCTCGACATTGCATCTTTCAGCAATAGCTATCGTGTTGTCAAATGCCGAATCAACGCCAGGAAAAAGCTCTCTCATCTGCTCGGAACTTTTAAGATACACATCCCTTGGATAAACCATTCGGCTGGGGTCATTGGCGAGTTTGCCGGTACTTATAGCACAAAGGCAATTATGGGCTTCGTAATCTTCTTCGAGCAGGAAATGCACATCATTTGTAGCAACCAATCCGAGACCTTTTTTATTGGCAATATCTATAAGCGCCTCGGAAACGCCAGATTTGTCATTTTCATGGCTTTGAATTTCAATGAAGAAATGGTCGCTGTCAAAAATTTTCGTATAACTTTCAACCGCTTCAATAGCTGCTTTTTCATCGCCTTTGACAAGCAGTGATGCAATTTCGCCGCCAATGCAGCCGGAAGTAACTATAATTCCTTCACTTAATTCAGCAAGAATTTCCTTATCAATTCTCGGCCGATAGTAAAAACCCTCTGTAAAACCGGCACTTGTAAGTTTCAGCAGATTTTTATAGCCGGCATTGTTTTCAGCGAGACAAACAAGGTGATATGCAGCATCTTTTATGCCGCTTTTTGTCCTGTCGAATCGGCTGCGTGGGGCAATATACGCTTCAATGCCAAGAACCGGCTTAATATGAGCGGCTTTCGCCTTTATGTAAAATTCGGCGGCACCAAACATATTGCCGTGGTCAGTTACTGCAACGGAATCCATTTCAAGCTGCTTGCAGCGTTTGAATAATTTTTCAAAAGTTATGGCGCCATCAAGCAATGAATACTGGCTGTGCAAATGAAGATGGGTAAATCCTTTGTTCGGCATAGGTCAAACTACCGTTTTTTTCCGGAAACTCCGTCGAGTTGCCTTTATACCTGAGATAACTGTAACTGCCAGCATAAGTATCAATACCACAGCCGTAAACCAATATCCCCACGTAGCTGTCGGAACGTGAGCAATTTTTATAACCATCGTGCCAACGGCAAATGATTGAAGAAACATTTTTAATTTACCTGAGGTCGTAGCGGCAAAATTAATACCGCGCGTTTCAGCGACCTGACGCAATATCGTAATAGAAACATCTCTTAAAATTAACACGCCAACCACAAACCATTGAATAAAAGCCAGCGTAACAGAACCGAAATTAAAAAGTTTCGGCTCGCCAATAACTGCAAAACAAATAAAAGCGCCGCAAACTAAAACCTTATCAGCAAGCGGATCCATTATCCGGCCAAATTTGCTGGTAACGCCGAGCTTTCTCGCTATGGCACCGTCAATCGTATCAGTTAAGCCAGCCACAACAAAAATCACAAAAGCAATATCGAGAAACAGCGGCTTATTTTCCACTGTCGGCGAATAGAGCAGCATAATCAGAAAAATTATCGTTAAAACAATACGCCCGATAGTTAGAATATTTGGAAGATGTTTTAGCATAATGGTCAAGTTTACTTTCACAGCAAATATAATTCAATCTTAAACTGGCTGAACAACCAAATCATAATTTTTCGTATCGATAATTTCAACTTCTATAAAATCACCAGCCGCCGCAGAGCAGCTATTTATCATACAAATACTGTCAATTTCAGGTGCCTGGCCATAAAACCGCCCATTTCTAACGCCAGCCGAATCGACCGAATCAATAAGACAGAGCAGCTTTTCACCAATTCTGCTTTTATTTTTGGCAAAACAAATCTCCTGCTGGGCAAGCATCAACTCCTCAAGCCGCTGGCTTTTGGTCTTTTCGGGAATCTGATTTGGCATTTGGGCAGCCGGCGTGCCGGATTCGGGATAAAACTTGAAACAGCCCAATGCATCAAATTTCGCCCATTTCACAAATTCCAGAAGTTCCTCAAACTGCTCATCAGTTTCGCCCGGAAAACCAACAATAACCGTTGTTCTGAGCACAATATCAGAAATCTTTGAACGCAAATTCTCAATCACAGAGTATATCTTGTCTTTAGTGTCAGGACGATGCATATTTTTTAGAATTTCATTATTTATATGCTGAATAGGAATGTCCAAATAATGAACTATTTTTTCACTGCTTCTAATCGTCTCAATCAGATAATCATTTATTCCGGCCGGATACATATACATTAACCTCAGCCATTTCAATCGGTCGATTTTTTCAAGCTCTCCTGCAAGTAAAGCAAGGCCATTTTTAATCTTCAAATCACGGCCATAACAAGCTGTGTCCTGAGCGATTATATTTAGTTCAGCTGCCCCGCAATCAACCAACTCGGCTGCTTCGGCGAGAATTATATCCTGCGGCTTACTGCGAAATCGGCCTTTTATGGCTGGTATCGTGCAAAAAGAGCAATTATGGTCGCAGCCCTCACTGATTCTAAGATATGCCCAGTGAGCAGGGCTAATTCGCAATCTAATTCTGTCATCATTAGCTGCCTGAGGCGGCTTGGTAAGAAATGTCTTGCTCTTATCTGAACCTAAAACCTCTTTGATTATATTAGCTATCAAATCACGGCTGCCAAGACCAACAACAGCATCAATGCCGTTTACCTGCTCAAATAATTTGGCCCCTTCTCTCTGAGCGAGGCAGCCGGCAACAATCACTTTTTGCACATTGCCCTTTTTCTTACAGCTAACCGCGTACTGCATCGATTCAATAGCTTCAGCTTTTGCAGGAGCTATAAAACCACAGGTATTTATCACGATTATGTCAGCAATTTCAATATCAGAAACTATCGTGAATCCGCCTTGAGCTATTTCAGCGAGCATCCGCTCGCTGTCAACCATATTCTTAGGACAGCCAAGCGCTATAAAGCCAACGGTTAATTGCTTTTTTTTCATTTGTTTTGCCATCTGCCAATAAAACTAACAGAAAAACGATTTACGGTCTAACTTTTTCGTTCTAAAAACACTAAACAATCAAACATTAGGAATTTTCTTTGAAAGCCGCACTAATTCGGGGTACAATAACCGTCAACTTAAGCTTGATTGTGTCGTTTCCACTACGTTACAAATTTATACATAACAAAAGGATGACATAATGGATAATTTCAACGAGCAAAAAAATTCCCCGATTAACGATGATTTTGATTCTGCTGCTCTCGATGAAGAACTTGGCAAATTAATATCTCTCGACGAAAATTCCAAAACAGAGGTTTCACATTCGCCATTGAGCATCGGCGGTGTAGAGGAGACATCCGCAGAAAAAATTAAATCACTCCACATTCCGAAGTTGCAAAAAAAGGCAGCTGTAGCCGCAGTAGCATCGCAGGAAAGAATAACGGGTGTAAGAACCTTCTTCACAAAACTACACGCCGGAGCCATCGAATTTCTCGATGGGCAAATCACCGAATGGCTCAAAAATAATCCAAAAGTTGTGATAAAACGCACTAATACCGCAACAGGAGAGATTCAGGGCAAAAAAACCGAGCCGAGCATAGTGGTTACAGTGTGGTATTAAAAATATAAGGATAATAAGCATAAATTAGGCACATGCCAATTATTTCGGCTGGTGTCGAGCAAGTAATTCTCCGCCGCCAAGCCCTAAATATCGCTGCACTTAGCAGGAAATCCCCACTAAAAATCCTTGACATAGCGGTCTGTTTGTATTAGTTTCTTGAGTTTAAGCGTTTGTACGCGCAAGTTAAACCAAGTGATTTCAGAAAAATTTGGAGGTTTTCGTGGCTAAAGATCTTGTTCGTGAACTAATCAATGCCGGGGTGCATTTCGGCCATGGCTCAAGTCGATGGAATCCGAAAATGGCTCCATTCATCTTCGCAAAACGGTGCAAAATACACATTATCGATGTTAAGCAAACACTAAAGGGTATGCTGATTGCCAAAAAACTGCTGGCTGAAATCGTCTCAAACGGCAAAGACGTTGTCTTTGTGGGTACGAAGCGGCAGGCACAAAAGGCTGTCGAAGATGCCGCTACAAAATGCGGAATGCACTACGTATCACAGCGATGGCTCGGTGGAATGCTGACAAATTTTAGAACTATTCGCTCACGGCTGCAAAAACTCGAGCAGCTCGAAGCGATGCAGGAAGACGGCACCCTCGAGAAGGAAAGTAAAAAGCAGGCATCACGCCTTAAACGCGAAATGCGGAAAATAAAGAGCAACCTTGACGGCGTTCGCAAAATGTCGAGCTTGCCGGCAGCTGTAATCGTAGTCGATGTGAAAAAAGAGCATCTCGCTCTCGCTGAAGCTAAAAAACTTGGAATTACAACCATCGGACTTATCGACACAAATTCAGATCCCGATGCAGTAGATGTGGCCATTCCGGCAAACGACGATTCCATCAGGGCTATCGATTTGATACTCTCTGAATTAGCTGACGCTGTATCAGCTGGAAAACTAATGGTCGTTGCAAAACAGAAAGAAGCTCAGGAGCAAAAAAAGGCACGCTCAAAAAGGCCGACTCTTGCACGTGCAAACGAAAGTGAACAGCAAGACCAACCAAAAACAGCTGAGGTAGTTGAGGCAGCAACCGAAGACAAAAAAACAGAGGCAAAAGAAACTCAAGTTACTGAAACTCAACAGTAAAGTTCAAAAACGTATAAAAAAATAATATCCTTTGTTTTTAAGGGTAGAAGGGTTCTTAAAAATGGCAGAAATTTCAGCTGCATCCGTAATGAAACTTAGAAAAATGAGCGGTCAGGGAATGATGGACTGCAAAAACGCACTCGTCGAAGCCAGTGGCGATGTCGAAAAAGCGATGGACACGCTCAGGAAAAAAGGTCTGGCAACTCTGAGTAAACGTGCAGAAAGAGAAACTTCCGAAGGTCTTGTTGTCAGCAAAATTACAGACGATGGCAAAACAGCTGTAATGGCGTCCCTTTGCAGCGAAACTGACTTTGTAGCCAAAAGCGATGACTTTATAGCATCCGCACAATTATTGACCGATTACGCACTGGCCTGTCCTGCCAACGAAGGCGTTGACAATATTCTCCAAACAAGCATCAACGATAAAACTTTCGACGAGGTGCTTACTGAAACAGTTAGCAAGCTCGGTGAAAAAATCAAGCTCGGTGATTTTGCAAAATACATACTCACCAGTTCAGGACTGATAAGCATATACGTACATTTCAATAAAAAAGTCGGCACAATGGTTCAAATTAATACCGACAAAGACGAAACAGCAAAAGCTGAATCCCTGAAACAAGCAGCAGCTGACATAGCAATGCATATTACCGCTACCAAGCCGCTCGCACTGGACAAAAGCGAAATCGATGCAAAGACAGTTGAACACGAAAAAGCGATTTTTGCTGAACAAGTCAAGAATAAGCCAGCGGAAATACTCGAAAAAATTGTCGATGGAAAAATGAAAAAATTCTTTGCTGAAAACTGCCTCCTTGAGCAGCCGTTTGTAAAAGATGACAGCAAAACTGTGGCTGAAGTTCTAACTCAGGCCGCAAAAACAGCTGGCGGAACTGCTGAAATAAAAAGATTTGCAAGATTTGAACTCGGATAAAACGTATATCGTAAAGCATATCTAATAAAAAAAAGATATAAAATCGAGATACGAAGTAATGGCAAAAAGCAAATATAAACGCATACTACTAAAAATTTCGGGAGAAGGGCTCTGTAAGCCGGGCGGATTCGGCCTTGACAGCTCGGCTCTTGAATCCCTCGCTAAAAGAATAATCGAAATAAAAAAACTCGGCTCGCAAATCGCAATAGTATTGGGAGCTGGAAATTTCCTAAGGGGAGAAAGCTTTTCCAAGACCAGCCACATATCAAGAAACACCGCTGACCATATGGGAATGCTCGCTACAATCATAAATGCCTCTGCGATGCAGGAAACATTTGAAGCTCTCGGTCAGCCGGCTGTGGTTTTAAGTGCTATAAAAATAGACGCATTATGCGAAAAATTCGTCCGAAGAAAAGCTGTTGATTGCCTTGAATCCGGGAAAATCGTTATGTTAGCCGGCGGAACGGGAAATCCATTCTTTACTACCGACACCTGTGCGGCACTTAGAGCGTCTGAACTCGGCGCTGACCTTATTATAAAGGCAACGAAAGTTGACGGTGTTTACAGTGATGACCCTAAAAAAAATCAAGATGCAGAGTTTTTCGCAAAACTTTCTTACGAAGATATTCTCAAAAAGAATCTCAAAGTAATCGACCATTCAGCGATAACTCTTGCAAAAGAAAGCAATATCCCGATTGTTGTTTTGAATATTTTCAAAGAAGACAATATAGCAATGGCATTAAATGGCGAGCAGGTAGGCACATACATAGGACACAATTAAGAGTTTAGAATGTAGAATTTTTAAAAAGGGAGTTTTTTTATGCCTACGAGCAAAACAATTTCCGAAAGCAAAACCAGAATACAAAAAGCGGTTGAAATTCTGAAAAAAGATCTAAAATCAGTGCGAACAGGAAGGGCATCAACCGGGCTTGTCGAAAACATCCAAGTAGATTACTACGGAACTCCAACACCAATAAAACAAATAGCCAGCATAGTAACTCCCCAATCCGACCTGATTGTAATTAAGCCGTTTGACGTTGGCGCACTAAGAGAAATCGAAAAAGCAATTAAAAACAGCGACCTCAGCATAGCACCGGTTGTCGATGGCAAACTCGTTCGATTAAGTATTCCCGCTCTCAGCGAGGAAAGAAGAACGCAGCTCGCTCAACAAGCCAAACAAATGGGCGAACAAACCAAAGTTGCCATAAGAAATGTAAGAAGAGATACAAACAAGCATCTTGAAAAACAAGAAAAAGAACATCTGATTACAGAAGACGACCTAAAAAACGGCAAAAAACAAATCGATGATATTACAAAAAAACACACCGATGAAGTTGACTTGGTAATTAAAAATAAATCAGACGAGATACTGCTCGGATAATTTTCGTTTCCGCTTTAATGACGGCAAAACCAATGCAAGCCGAAGAAAAAAAAGAAGTACGCCCCCCCAAAAAAAGTAGTTTCAAAAAAGTGGTGAAATTACTAAAGTTGCTTTTTGTAATTCTACTTATTCTGGTTGTATCTGCGTTTTTCCTTATTCCCAAATTTGTATCCAGTCAAACAGCCCACAAAATAATATCAAAACACCTCAGTGAATCTGTCGATGGCAAAATAATTTTCGGCAACCTTTCAATGAGTTGGCTAAACGGTATCGAGATTACAGATATAAATTTTAGCGACAATTCCAGCCAAATCTCAGCCCAAATAAAAGAAGTTAAAATAAATCCGGATTACCGCTCCATAATTTCAGGCAAATTATCATTTGCAGCCAAAATAGCTTTAGAAAAAGCCATATATGATGGGTTGGATTTCGGACAAACACAAATAAATGCTCAATTTGAAAATAAAATCCTGAATGTTTCGCCATTTTCGACAGCATTCGAAGGCGGCCAACTAAATTTCGCCGGACAAGTCAATTTTGCAAACCAGCCAGCAGTATTAAAAATAACAAAGCCGATTCAGATAATGCAAAATATTAAAATAGACGACGAAACAACTGATAGATTTCTGGCTTATATCAATCCGATTTTTGCAAATGCTGTAAATGTAAGCGGAATATTAAATTTTAACTGCAAAAAATTAACGCTGCCGCTTTCGCAGGGCTATGAAAATCAGATTGAAGCAATCGGAACAATATCCATTGAACAAATCCAACTACAAACATCCGGACTGCTCAATCAGATTCTATCGCTGGCTGGCATCGATATGCAAGGCCAGTATATTACAATTCATCCAACGAAATTCGTTCTGCACAATGGCTTTCTAAGCTACGAAGATATGCAAATGGACATAGGCAATAATCCGGTCAACTTCAGAGGTACTATCGGGCTGGATAAAAGTTTGGATATGATTGTGATTTTGCCTTATACTTCGGCTGGCAGAACTGCAAGAATCGGTCAGGAAACGATTGGCGAGAGAATATCGCTGCCGCTTAAAGGAACTATCGACAAACCAGAATTAGACTTAGACAAGCTGCTTGAAAAACAATTGAATCAGCTGCTGAAAAAAGAAATAGACAAACAAGTCGAGAAATATATCGAAGAACAAATTGAAGGCCAAATAGGTGAAATACTGTCTGATGCCATTGATGAATTATTCAAATAAACTTTTTCGGGGAATTTATAAATGCCAACGCTGAAAAAAATCCTGTCAGCACCCACAGAGGAAGTCGGAAGAGCCGGCCGTTTTGCGATTAACCAACTGAAACTATGGTCACACTGCGCTCGGTTGCTAAAGAAAAATCACGCCGGCCAACAGGCGGCGGCTCTCTCGTATCACACAATTTTTGGTATTGTGCCGCTTGCAATTGTAATGCTGCTCATATTCCAGTCGTTTCCTGCCTCTACAGATGTCAGCCAGAAAATCAAAGATATGGCCTACAAACAACTGCATCTTTCAACTATAACCGTTGAATCTGCCGACGGCAAAATGATGCTGACAGAATATTTCGATAAAATACTAAAGGGGGTCTTCACGGGATTGGATAGAGGCACAATCACTATATTCGGTTGCATAATTATCATTTGGGCGGCGCTTGCACTCTTGATGACAATAGAAAGAGCATTTAATAATATCTGGCACGTTGGAAAGGGAAGAAATTTTCTGCAGCGCACCATAAATTACTGGGCACTTCTAACGCTTGGCCCGTTACTACTCGGCGCGGGAATATATGTCAGCACAAGATACGCCTCCATCGGCCAACTGCAACAAACTATTCTATCACACACTGCTCCGGCGGTACTGTCGTATCTTGTAACTACTATTGCGTTTTTCTTCCTTTATTTCGTTTTGCCGAATACAAAAGTTAATGCAAAATCGGCAATCTGGGGCGCAGCAATTGCAGCTTTGGTTTGGGCTCTTGCCAAATGGGGTTTTGGAATATACGTTGTAAAATTCATTCCGTACAGCCAGATTTACGGCGTTATGGGCCTTGTTCCGCTTGGCGTTTTATGGATTTTTATCAGCTGGATAATTGTCTTGTTTGGATTACAACTTACGTTTACGACACAGCATTTGAAAACGCTGGATGCCGCTGAAATCGCAGCTGCAAAAAAAACTGAAGACTATTTCATCGCAAACGATTTTACAGTTATTAACATTGTCAGGGAAATAGCTGATGCGTTTAGAAAAAACCAGGCACCTGTTTCACAAGGTGTTATTTGCAGCAAATTGAATATCCCTGCTGAATTCGGCGAGAAAATCCTGAACCATCTTGTAGAACGTGGAATACTTGTTAAGGTCAGCGAACCCAAAATCGGTTTTATGCCAGCAAAGGAATCTGCGAATATAAAACTATCAGATATTGCTGAAATTGTTGGCGAAATTAGTTTTAGTATGTCAGCCGAAAAAACCGGAATGCTGGAACAGATAAATCAATCACAGCGAAATGAACTTACTAAATACAATATAAACCAAATCCTAAGTGAAGAATAAAAAGCTAAAAACTTGACCCAGAGTTAATAGTAAATAAGGAGATATTAAGATGGAAAAAATCGGATATGTACTATTGTTAATTGTCGTTGCATGTTGGCTGATTGCGATATTAATCGGGATGATTTCTGTTTTCCCGTTCGGCATTATTGGGCTTATAGCAATAGCTGGTATTGGTTTTTTGTTTGCAAGGGTTGTAAGGGACCGTCTGGCAAGTAAGGAAGATGACCACTACACGAAGAATATCGATAAATAGGAGGTTTAGATGCTGATTACAACACAGGATAACTTCTCGGATTACGAAACGATTGAAACTTTTGGTTTGGTTAAGGGCAATACAATCCGAGCCAGGCATATTGGTAAAGACATCATGGCGGGTCTGCGTACAATAATAGGAGGCGAGATTACCGAATATACAAAAATGCTTGCCGAATCACGTGAGCAAGCCATCGACCGAATGATTGCTGACGCGCAAAGCAAGAATGCCGACGGGATTGTCTGTCTGCGTTTTACCACCTCGGCAGTAATGCAAGGCTCAGCAGAACTCCTTGTGTATGGTACTGCCGTCAAATTGAGAAAGAAATAGCATGTGCCACAGGTAGTCATCCACAGGGCACGGTCGTCTAATCACAGCATACATCCGATTTATCAACACCGAAAGGAAAAGTCAAAACTTAATTCGGCGTTGATAGTAGCTATTCGCCGATGATTTTTACCAGAACTCTTTTTCTTCTTTTGCCATCAAATTCGCCGTAAAAAATCTGCTCCCACGGACCAAAGTCAAGCTCACTGTTTGTAATTGCTACTACCACTTCTCTGCCCATTATGGTGCGCTTTAGGTGAGCATCGGCATTATCTTCTGCCCCATTGTGGCGATACTGCGAATAGGGCTTTTCCGGTGCCAGCTTTTCCAGCCAGGTTTCAAAGTCGTGATGTAGGCCTGATTCGTCATCATTGATAAAGACGCTGGCTGTAATGTGCATAGCGTTACACAACACAAATCCTTCTTTGACTCCGCTTTCTTTAATGCACTGCTCGACCTGCGGCGTAATATTGACATATTCTCTTCTGTTTGCTGTATGAAACAAAAACTCTTTTCTATAACTTCTCATAACGCTTTTTCCTCCAGTAATTTTTTATAAACACCTTCAATAGTATCAACCATTTTTGCAGGTGCGAATTTCTCTTTTACAAATTCCCGTCCGGCTAAACCAAGCTCTTCTCTCAACTGTTCATTTTCGAGCAATTCAGCGCAGCTGTTTATCAACTGCTCAATATTTTTCGGCTTCACCAATCTGCCTGTATTTTCATTGACCACTTCTTTTGCACCGTCAGTATCAAAAGACACCACGGGCTTTGCAGACAGCATCGCCTGCGGCAAAGCCCGTGCAAGCCCTTCTCTTAGTGAGCAATGAACAAGAACATCCGACGAGCTAATAGCAAGCGGAATTTCATCCGGCGAAAGAAGGCCGGTAAATTTAATCTTTTCCGCCAAGCCCAATTGATACACTTCTTCTTTTAATTTTCCAGAAAGATTGCCATCGCCGACAAAAAGCCAAACTGCTTTTTCAAATTGTTTTGCAAGCCGCTCGGCTGAAGCGATGATATATTTATGACCCTTTAGCTTAAATAATCTCGCTACCGTAATAAGCACAACAGCATCCTGGTCAATTTCATATTTTTTGCGGAACTCTTTTTTCAGCTGCTCCGGCTTTGATTGCAAAAAATCTTCTTCTTCAATAGCTGAATAAGCCGTAATAAATTTTTCCGGCGAACCGATTCCAGCTGCCAATGCCTGCTCTGTCATTGCATCTGCTACGCTTATAAAAAAATCTGTTTTCTTTGCAGCTGCTTTTTCGATAGCGATATAAAATCTGTTCAGCCATTTACTTTGATACTCGTGAAATGCCAAGCCGTGTATTGTATGAACAATTTTTGTATCTATTTCAATGCCACTTGCGGCAAACCGCCCGAGTATTCCCGCCTTTGCTGAATGAGTATGAACAATGTCCGGCTTTAATTCCCTAAGAAGTTTTTTAATTTTGCAGTAAGCGATTAAATCTTTATAGAGAGCAATTGAGCGTATCATTTCGTCAACAGTTATTATATTAAACCCCTGATTTTGAGACTGCTCGAAAAGCTGTCCTTCAGGGCCAATAGCTGGGCCTGTAATCAGCGTAACATTATGACCTCTTTCGGCGAGCAGTTTGCAGGTAATAAGAGTGTTTTCCTGCGCTCCGCCGAGAATCAAACGAGTTATTATATGAACAATTTTCAATATTTAATCCACATCAAACACAATCCATTTGCAGGTGCAATCGGACCAGCTGCCGTTCTGTCTTTGGCTTGGATAACCACAGGTATTTTTTCCGGCTGCCATCTGCCAACGCCAACTTCAACGAGAGTACCAACTATATTCCTGACCATATTATACAAAAAGCCATCACCTTCAACGTCAACATATAACCAATCATTTTCGTATTGCGTATTCATATTATGGATTCCTGCTTGCGCAGGAATGACAGGTGGTGTGCTAACATCGCAGCGGAAAATTGTTCTAACTGAACTTTGGCGTCTGTCAGCTGCTGAAGCGAAGGATTTGAAATCTTGTTTGCCGAGCAGAAATTCAGCTGCCATTGACATTGCTGAAATATCAAGTTTAACCGGTAAATACCAGCAATGTCGTATCTGTAAAATTGGTCGAATGCTGCCTGTAAAAATCGTATAGCGATACAACTTACTCTTAACATCACCTATGACATCAAAATCATCCGACACTTCAACGGCTTCTGTAACAGCTATGTCATCCGGCAGGCGGTCAGTGATGGCTTTGGCGAGATTTTCCGTTGGAATTGGCGAATCGATTTGTATAAAGCCGGCTTGACCAAGAGCGCTTACGCCAGCATCAGTTCGGCTTGCACCGGTCAACTGTATAGGGCTGCCGAGAAGATTTTCAATTGCCTCAGCAAGAACACCCTGAATGGTTTTCTGGCCCGGCTGAATCTGCCAGCCGTGATAACTGCTGCCATCATAGGCAATTGTCAATTTTATATTACGAACTGCCATCGCAGCTATTGTAACAATTTTTCCGCAATCTGGACAGCATTCAAAGCTGCACCTTTTCGCAGCTGATCGCCAGCAACCCAGAGATTGATGCCGCGATTATCCGGTATGGATTCATCCTGACGAATTCGTCCGACAAAAACGTCGTCTTTATCAGTAGCATCTATCGGCATTGGGAAACGATTGTTTTCACGGTCATCGAGAACCGAAACACCGGGAGCGGTACTTAAAAGATCCCTCACCTGGTCTGGCGTAATCGGGTCAGTAAATTCAAGATTGATACTCTCGCAATGCGCCCTTAAAACCGGCACGCGAACACAGGTGCAGGTTATGGCTATATCAGCACAATCGAAAATTTTGCGAGTCTCATTTATCATTTTCATTTCTTCCTCATTGTAGCCGTTCGGCCCAAGAGCAGAATTATGGCTAAAAAGGTTAAATGCTATCTGATACGGAAAAGCCCTGCAAACCGGCTTTTTGCCGGCCAGAATATCTCGTGCCTGCTGCTCGAGTTCGAGCATTGCTGAAACTCCGGCTCCGCTGGCTGCCTGATATGTGCTAACTACCATTCTCTTAACAGGATTGGCTTTGTGAAGCGGCCAGACCGGCACAATGGCAATAATCGTTGAGCAATTAGGATTCGCAATAATACCCTTATTTTCCTTAATGCTTTGAGGATTTATTTCAGGAATAACTAAAGGCGTATCAGTGTCCATTCTAAAAGCCGAAGAATTATCAACTACAACAGCTCCAGCAGCCACCGCTGCCGCGGCAAATTCTTTGCTTCTTCTGCCACCGGCACTAAAAAGTGCAATGTCAATTCCCTCAAAACTATCTGCAGTTAACTCCTCAACGATATATTCTTTATTCTTAAATTCGATTTTTTTGCCTGCTGAGCGGCTGCTCGCAAGCATTTTAAGCGAATCAAATGGAAAATCCCTTTGTTCAAGAATCTTTAGAAACTCTTGGCCTACAGCTCCCGTAACACCAGCTATTGCCAAATTACAACCCATATTAATAACTCCTGCAATTTTGTGCGTTTACCTATTCAGACGATAGCTACACACTATTCGCCCTGCAACGCTAATACAAAAACAGCTGGGGATTATAGCATCTTTTGAGCTAAAATGCAATAGTCCGAGTTAGAAACCGAGCCGTTGGCGATTATTAAGGAAAATTATCCACGCCACCATTTGAAGTTACTATTTGTGCCTATTTCGGCTGGTCAAGTTGGATTTGATTGAGTCCATCGCCAAATTTGCTCAGATTTTTATCTGTTTCATCATATTTGTTCGCCGTTTTACGGATGTGGCTGCCGAGCGTATCCCAGCCAGTGTGAAATTCATCAAAATCAGCATTCAGCTTTTTCAGATTCTGGCGAATTTCAGCAGCCTGTTTTTCAATCTGCAGGCCGTGCAGACCCATCGCCACTGTCATCAAATATACATAGAGCAAGTTCGGCGAAACAGGTATGACCTTTTTATCAAGGCAATACTGCAAAACATCCTGCGTTTCACCGGCATATTTAACAACAGTTTCATAATAAATATTTTCAGCTG
>JAGLSG010000100.1 GCA_023135865.1 Planctomycetota bacterium
GATTCGATTTCCAGACCTCTGTTAATCGGCCCTGGGTGCATAACAAGTATGTCTGGCTTGGCTCGCTGCATACGCTCAACAGTCAAGCCGAAATAATGTGAATATTCTCGCACTGAAGGAAATGGATTTCCGCCGAGCCGCTCGAATTGAATTCGCAGCATATTTATTACATCAACTTTTTCAATCACCTCATCGAGAGAATAGCTGACAGTAACCGGCAATTTTTTAACTTCAGCCGGCATAAGAGTCGGCGGGCCAACTAATATGACTTCGGCTCCGAGTTTACTCATCGCCCACATACAACTGCGAGCAACACGTGAATGAGCGATGTCGCCAACGATTGCAATTTTCAAACCTTTTAGCGTGCCCTTCATCTCGCGGATTGTGTAAACATCCAAAAGTGCCTGAGTTGGATGTTCGCAGAAGCCGTCGCCGGCGTTGACTACACAGGCATTGATATTTCTGCTGATAAATTTAGGAGCTCCGCCTGCGTTATGGCGAATCACAACAATATCAATCCCCATCGCTTCGAGATTTTTCGCAGTATCGAGAAGCGTCTCGCCTTTACTGACCGAACTGTTCTTCTGAGTAAATTCGATAACATCAGCACTTAATCGGTTTGCTGCGAGAGTAAAACTGTTTCGGGTTCTCGTACTGTCTTCAAAAAATAAATTGCATATAACCTTGCCCCGCAAAGCTGGAGCTTTTTTAACCGAACGAGTACTTATCTGCTCAAAGCCCTGAGCTGTATCGAGAATATAGGTGATTTCCTCGGCACTCAAATCGGCAAGGCCAAGCAAATGCTTGCGTTGCCATTCAAAATGTTTACTCTTTCTTTTTAGAGCCATAATATCAAAAGTTTAAAACTTAAACCTAAAAACTAAAAACCACAGCTTAAAATTCAAAACTGCCAACAACTGCTTGCTGAACAACAGCTGAAAACTTTTAAGCTTTGAACTTTGGTTTTGAGTTTTGCACTTTAAGTTTTTAGCTTTATTCAACAACAACTTCATCTTTGCCATCTGATTCTATCAGATGTACCTGCACAAGTTCTTCGCTGGCAGCATCGATTTTGCAACCGGCGTAATCCGGCTGTATCGGAAATTCTCTTCCAAGCCGGTCAACAAGAACAGCAAGTTTTATCACTTTTGGCCTGCCCAAATCTATCAGGGCATCGAGAGCCGCTCGCGTGGAACGCCCGGTATATAAAACATCGTCAACAAGAATGATTACTTTATCATCTATGTCAAAATCGATTTCGGTAGTGCGTACCTTCGGCTGAGCTGAACTATTGGGAGAATTTAAATCATCACGATAAAGCGTTATATCCAGCGTTCCGCAATCGATGGCTTTGCCGAGTTTTTCCGACAGCAAACCAGCCAGTCGCTTGCCAATAATTTCCCCTCTGCTGCGAACACCAATAACAGCCAATTCCAATCCGGATGGCGTATCCGAAATAATGCTGTCAGCTAAACCGTTCAGGGCCTGCCCGATTTGTTCAGAACTTAAAATTACCTTCATAATTATCACAAACCTATAGCCAAAATAAGCCGAAATATCTATTTGAGTATAGCAGTTAAAATTACTAAAAGCAAGATTCCTGGCTAAGGTTTTCAATAAAGGCTGTTTTCAATACTGAAAACGGCGTTTATGCGAAAAAAACTGGTAAAATACTTGAAAAAATCGCCTTTTTTTGGTACAATTTTGTGGTGTGTATAAGCAGAAAATGGCAAAAACAATAAACGATAAAAATGGCAAAAACCAATAGAAAAACGCTAAATTTATTTCTCGCAACCTGGCTTACAGTGCTGTTATCGCTTGTAAGCGGCTCTTTTGCAGCTGGCGAGCAGTTTTCATCTCCGCTACAGCCACAGGGATTAGATGATGTCGGCATATTTGCACTAAAAGAAACTGAGCCGAATCTGACCGGGCTCGGCGTGAAATTCGCCGTTATTTGCAGGAGTATAACCTACACTGACGGCCAGCCGCAAAACAATTATCAGCCGGACATTGAGCACGACTGCCTGCTCGAAAAAGAATTTACCTTTCAAAATCAGCCGCAGCCAACTGTCGATATTTCTGCTCACTCAACAGCTATTTGCTCGCTTCTTTTCGGCAGAGACCCAAACAGCTATGATTATGATTTGGGCGAATTTAATTATCAGGGAATCATTCCGCAGGCCGATGTAAACGTTTATGAATTCTGGCATTTTTTGGCCGACAATTTATTTACGAATTCTGAGCCGAATGTTGAAATTATTACCGCAAGTTTTGGCAGTCCATTTGAGCATTGGTGGACGAGAGCAATTGAATCACTTGCAGAAAAAAACGGAACTATAATTGTCGCAAGCATAGGCAACGGAACTGATGTTTACGACCCGCCACTATATCCAGCTGCATCGACAAATGTAATTGGTGTCGGAGTTGTTGATTCGGTTGACAGTAAAGAGCTTGCAATAAATCTTGCAAACTTTTCGCTGGCTCACTCAAAGCATTCCAGCTTTGGCCCAACTGAAGATAACCGCTGTAAACCGGATATAGTTGCTCCGGGAAATTTCTTGGCTGCCAACATAAATGAGCCAAACAAATATGAGCCGACCGGCAGCTGGTCGAGTTTTTCAGCGCCGACAGTCGCAGGGGCAATCGGGCTGCTGGTTCAAAAGGCAAAACAAGACCCAAATCTTTCGCCGGCTGTTTCACCAAACGGCGGCAATTGTGTAATCAAAGCTATTATAATGAATTCAGCCAAAAAGCTGCCCTACTGGCACAAGGGAAATTTATCAAAACAAGACGACCACGCAGCTCCGCTTGATTATATTCAGGGAGCCGGAATGCTCGATGCACTCGGCGCATATAAAAATTTAATCGCAGGGCCAAACAAGCCCGGCAACTGTCCGCAGAGCAGCTGGGATAATAACAAACTCGACACAAACCAGCCGGAAAATGTTTATCGTTTTGCACTTGCCGAACCGAATGATAAATTCATAACCGCCACCTTAAACTGGAATCGGCATTACAAAAATACTTATCCCTTTGCATCGCTTGAAGAAAAAAACAGCGACCTTCGCCTTGAGCTTTGGGCGACTGACATAAATAATCCTGACAATGATTACCTTCTCGATTACAGCGACAGTAGAGTTGACAACGTCGAACACATCCACTGCCCTGCCGACTCCAATTACACAAATTATGAAATCGTTGTTTCGTTTAGCGACGTTGAAGATTTAAATGAACCAAACTTAACCGAGCAATATGGCTTGGCTTTTGAAACCGGCGATGGAATCGACAGTAATGATATTTTGTGGTACGACCTAAATTCCGACGGAATTGTTAACGACTCTGATGTAACTTTGCTGTTTGATAATTTATCAGCTGACAAAGGGGCAACGCAGGATTATCCGCTCGGCGATATAAACAGCGATGGCAATATCGATTTTAACGATGTGTATTTGCTTTTAAAGAATATAAATCGTCAAGCCGATTGGAATACAAAAGTCAAGCCAGAATAGCCCGCAAATTAAAATTTGACATTTTATTCTCAAATTTGATATAATCCTTATTAAGATAATTTGATGTATAGAAATGCCAAGAAAGCTAATTGTGCAACGCATTCAAAGGGGAAAAAATGAGAAAGAAAATTCTTTTGCTTGAAGTGGCGGCTGTCTTGATATTAGGATTATTCGCCGCATTAGCAATCGCAGAAAATTTCACTTTGTCCGATGACGATTTAATGCTGTTAGACTACCATTTTAATCACCATTCTTCTTCGTCAGAGGTCATATACAAAACAGATGTTGAAGGCCCCGGCGTGGAATTCGATATTCATTTTCCAGACACTAACCGCCAAAATCACTCGATAACTTACGTCTCTTGCAAAAACGGCGGCGAAGATTTATTGACAGGAATTAACATAAACGATTATGATGCGTTTGCGATAAAATTCACATTGGTCTCTGTCAATGATTCAAACTACCCTGACGCAGGAGGTTCCCTCGTCGTCGGTGCTTTAATCAATAGCGGTTACTCTCACTCCTACCGTCCTGAGGTTATCAGTTTGCAACCAGGCAACAATACTACTATCTCATCAACAAAAACTGATGCGAATGATACTTCTATAATCGGCTTCACTGCCTATTTTTTAACACCTGACGGCTGGGATCCAAACGGCTCAACAGTAAGACTTCTAATAGAACCAGCCCCTGATGCTGAGTTTCTTCCCCAACCATAAAATCCACCCTACACCCAAAAAATCGAATGATTAAAAACATCTTTTAATTTTTCATCATTTCTGGTAAAAATTCAGCTGTGAATCTGATAGTAAACAAATCCAGATTAAATGGCAAAATAGCAATACCCGGCTCAAAATCACATACGATTCGAGCAATCGCAATCGCTTCTCTCGCTGACGGCGAAAGCATCATCCGAAATCCGCTAATATCAAGTGATACAAAAAGTGCCGTCAATTGCTACAGGCAATTGGGAGCAAAGATTGATACTGGAAATCCGAAAATCTGGAAAGTACTCGGAACCGGCTGGGAAATCAAAACGCCAAAAGAGACTATCGATGTTGGCAATTCAGGAACAACGCTTAGAATTGCGATGGGTTCGGCTGGCCTCGCCGAGCAAGGCGGCGAAATCACATTAACCGGAGATGAGCAAATCAAAACCCGCCCTATTGAGCCGCTTATCAAATCGCTAAATGATTTGGGAGCAAAATGCGAAAGCATAAATAACAACGGCAAAGCACCCATAAAAATAACCGGCCAAATCACCGGCGGAAAAACTTCTATCGCTGCATTCACCAGCCAATATCTTTCGAGTTTACTTATGGTTGCACCGCTTGCAAAAAATGATACCGAAATAGATGTTACGCTTCTCAACGAACCCGGCTATGTTCAAATGACTCTCGACTGGCTCGACAAACAGCAGA
>JAGLSG010000101.1 GCA_023135865.1 Planctomycetota bacterium
TTCACAAGCTATGCCGGAACCGATGTTAAAATCGATGGCAAAGAATATTTGATTATGGATGAGACCAGCATTATGGCTGTAATCGAAAAATAATTGATGGCTCGATTTTACCTGCCACAAATTATTGAATTATAAGTTCACAAGGAGAAAGAAAAAAAATGACAGCTAAAAAAATAGCTTTTGGAAGCGAGGCACGTTCAGCCATTCGCGATGGTGTAAAAAAACTGGCTCGCGCGGTCAAAGTAACGCTTGGTCCCTGCGGCAGAAATGTAATTATTGAAAAATCGTTCGGCTCGCCAACCGTAACAAAAGACGGCGTAACCGTTGCAAAAGAAATCGAACTCGAAGATGCCTATGAAAATATGGGCGCTCAAATGGTCAAAGAAGTAGCTTCAAAAACTTCAACTGTGGCCGGCGATGGCACAACCACAGCAACGATTATGGCTGAAAGTATTTTTGAGGAAGGTTTGAAAAATATCACCGCTGGTGCAAATCCGATGCAGGTAAAACGCGGCATAGATTCAGCTGTCAATACAATCGTAAAAGAGCTGCAAAAGATGAGTACGCCTGTCGATTCGAGCAAGCAGATTCAGCAGGTTGCCACGTGTTCGGCTAATCAGGACGCTGAAATCGGCAAAAAAATGGCGGAAGCAATGGACAAGGTCGGCAAAGACGGCGTAATTACTGTCGAGGAAGGCCAGTCATTGGAAACGACAGTCGATTTGGTCGAGGGTATGCAGTTCGACAAAGGGTATCTTAGCCCGCACTTCATAAATAAGATGGAGAATATGACGGTTGTTCTCGATAAGCCGTATATTCTGATTCACGAAAAGAAAATCAGTTCAATAAAGTCGCTGGTTCCGCTGCTGGAAAAAGTTGCAAAGCAGGGCAAGCCATTATTGATTGTAGCTGAAGATGTTGATGGTGAAGCACTGGCGACACTGGTCGTTAATAAACTTCGCGGCGTATTGCAGGTTGCAGCTGTTAAGGCACCCGGCTTTGGCGATAAAAGAAAAGCAATGCTCGGCGATATTGCAACAGTAACTGGCGGTTCAGCGATTTTTGAAGATTTGGGATTGGATTTGGAAGGCGTAGAGCTGGCTCAGCTCGGCCGGGCAAAACGCATTACCATTGACAAAGACAATACCACAATTATCGAGGGAGCCGGCAGTACAGCTGAAATTAAAAATCGAATTGAGCAGCTCAAAACCGAAATCGATAATTCCACGAGCGAATATGATGTTGAAAAACTTCAGGAACGTTTGGCGAAATTGGCTGGCGGTGTAGCTCAGATAAATGTTGGAGCAGCCACCGAGGCAGAAATGAAAGAGAAAAAGGCACGCGTAGAAGATGCTTTGCACGCTTGCCGCGCAGCTGTGGAAGAAGGCATCCTTCCTGGCGGCGGAGTGGCGATGCTTCAAGCGATTACTGCTCTTGATAAAATCAAGGCAACCGGTGATGAAAAAGTCGGCGTTGAAATCGTAAAAAGAGCAGTGTTTGCACCGATTAAACAAATCGCAGTCAACGCAGGCCTTGACGGCTCGATTGTTGCTCAAAAGGTTATCGAATCTGATGATGTCAATTTCGGCTACGATGCGATGGCTAAAAAGTACGGCAATATGATAGAGTTCGGCGTTATTGTGCCGACCAAAGTTGAGCGAGCTGCCCTTCAAAATGCAGCTTCAATTGCTTCGCTGCTTTTGACCACCGATGCTATTGTCAGCGATATTCCTGAAAAGAAGGATGCTCCTGCAATGCCTGGCGGCGGCGGAATGTATTAGTAAATTATTGCTTATTATTCGTAACCCGTTGTGTTAAGCAGCGGGTTACGAGTTTTCTATATACGCAATACGCAGGACGAAATATGAATTTAAAATTTTATCTAAATATGTTATCGCAGGCATCACGAACTATGGCTTCGGCAATATCTGTTACGGGCTTGGTGCTGCTCGGTTTTGGTATTTTGATTTACGCATTGCCGGAACTTTTTGCGACGCTCGCTGCTTTGTTTTTTTTCATAGCCGGCATTGGCTGTTTGAGTACCAGCTTGAAAATTTTTCTTGCCAACCGCAGATTCAATAAAGCCAATCGCAATAGTGATGATGCGTATCGAAAAAATGTCCGCATTCACAGCGAAGAAAATCATTTCGATATTTAGAAGCCATCAAAGCAGGTTTTGGGATGACTTCTAATAACAGCAATTTTGGTTTAACGTATTTTCAATGTAGCCATGGCAATGGCTGCAAAGACGGCAGCTAAAAGCCAAAATCGCACCACGACCTGCGGTTCACTCCAGCCGCTCAAATGAAAATGATGATGAATCGGAGCACATTTGAATATTCGCTTTCCGCCGGTGTATTTGAAATAGCCAACCTGTAAAATCACGCTCAATAGTTCCATTACGAATACTCCGCCAATAACCAAAAGCAGGATTTCATTTCGTGTAACCAATGCCCCGTAACCCATCGCCGCTCCCAAAGGCAATGCACCCGTATCACCCATAAAGACCTGAGCCGGATGGCTGTTGTACCATAAAAATCCCAAAACAGCTCCGACGATTGCCGAATAAAAAATGCCAAGTTCGCCTGCTTGCGGAATAGCTGGCAAAAGCAGATAGCTCGCCCATGTAACCGGAGAAGTGCTCGTCATTCTTTCAGAGGCGACATAGCAGAGTATCGCTAAAACCACGCTGACCATCCCAACGCATCCGGCGGCCAGGCCGTCCATTCCATCGGTGAGATTTACCGCATTGCTCGTAGCGGAAATATAAAAAATCGCTATCAATACGAACAGCCATCCGGCCAGCGGTATGCCGTGTTTGTAAAACGGCAGCCAGAATAATTTGCCGTCAGCTATATTTGCAAAGTCGGCGTACAAAAAAGATGAGATTAAGACAGCTCCTCCGATTTGGAAGATGAGTTTTTCCCAGGGCTTCAGGCCGTCTCTGCTTCGGTGGCGGATGTGGCTGGTTAGTTTGAGCCAGTCGTCAACGCTGCCGAGTACGCCGAACCAGATTACCAGAACAATTGCCTTTTGAACAAATGGATTATTCAGTTTTGCAAACAGCAGTGTAGCTGACAAGGCGGCAAGAATTATGATAAGCCCGCCCATCGTTGGCGTATTGATTTTTTCTTTGGTCAGTTCATTTAGAGCTGTGTGATGAAACTGCGGCTGGTCGCCGATTTTTTTTCGCATCAGCCAGCGAATAATCGCCGGACCAAACAGGATAGCTATCGCAAAACTCACCAATGCCGCTACTAACGAACGGAACATCACATCCTGATAGGCGTAGAAGCCGATTCGATGAGTAAACCCATCACGTAAATACCATAGTAAATGATATATCATATTTCGCCTGCCACGTCGTAGCTCCGCAGGAGCGAAGACGGGTTGCTTGTTGCTCGTTGCTTGTATCCGGTTAGCCCTGCCATCACTATGGCAGGGTTTATTTTTTTATTTCACGAGAAGATTTCTTTTAATTTTTCGATTACTATTTCCAGCTTAGCTGTTCGCGAACCTTTGACCAATACTACATCATCATCTTTTATAAAATTTTCAAGTTCGCTGCAAACAAGAATAGTATCTTCAAAGCATTTCGTTTGCAAATCATATTCAGCGTTTTTCTTTGCCGAATCAGCTGTTATTTCAGCCGATTTTCCAACGGCCAATAATAACCGGATTTTCGCTTCGGCTATTGCTTTGCCGAGTTCGCTGTGCAGAAAATTTGTTTGCCCGCCGAGTTCAGCCATTTCACCGCAGATAAAAACTGTCCTTCTTTTTTTCTTTGAGCCGAGTTCGCTTAGTATCTCGATTGCGTTTTTCATTGAAGCCGGATTTGCATTATAGCAATCATTGATTACTGTCAGTTTTCCGATTTGCATCGGTTCAGCTCGCATCGAAATAACTGGCAGTGTTTTTATTTCTTTGGCAAAATCATTTATTTTTATTCCAAGCTCTCTGCAAACAGCGAAAGCTGCAAGGGTGTTTTCTATATTTCCAATTCCCGCCAGCGGCAGTTTTATTTGAACGCCGTCAATTGTAAATCTGCTTTGCAAACCATCTAAACAAATATTTTCCGCTTTCACATCGCACTTGTCTGATTTTCCAAAAGTTACTATTCGATTTGCGATGTTGGTTTTTATGTTTGCGTTGATTATTAAAACGCCGTCTTTTTGCAAGCCGTTTGCAATTGATGATTTCTCTTTTTTTATTGTTTGCAGATTGCCAAAGCCGGTTAGATGTGCGGCGTAAACATTTGTTACAACTGCGATATTCGGCTGAGCTATTTTGGTTAAATAATCGATTTCGCCGGGATTATTACTGCCGAGTTCGGCGATGATTATTTCATCGTTCGGCTTTGCAGCGAGCAGTGTTAGAGGCAGACCTATTTCATTATTAAAATTTTTCGGTGATTGGCAGCATTTGAAATGTTTACTTAAAATGTGATAAGCAATTTGTCTTGTCGTTGTTTTGCCGACCGAGCCGGTAATCGCCACCACTTTGAAGCCGCATATTTTTCGATACTCTTTTGCCAAAAGACCAAGCGCTTTTGTCGTATCGTCAACCGTGAGAATAATTGTGTGTTTTGTATTGTCATTCCTGCGGCCTGTGGTGAGCAGAGTCGAACCAAGGCAGGAATCCATATTCACTACTGCACAAACCGCTCCTTTTGCAAACGCATCATTTACATAATCGCTGCCGTCGAAATGGGCGCCTTTGATTGCAAAGAAGCAGTCGCCGGCTTTGGTTGTTCGCGAATCGATGCTAATGCCTGTAACAGATTGCTGAATATTTGGCTCTTTGGCTGCAATTATTTTGGCCAGTTCTTTTATTGAAAACTTTTTCATTGTTTTTTGTTTTTCATTTTTTTATTCAAGAATTCCAGAGCGATTTCTTTATCACTGAAATGCAGTTTTTCTTTGCCGATTATTTGATAGTTTTCGTGACCTTTGCCGGCTATTAAAACAATGTCATTTTTGTCAGCTGATTTTATCGCCAATTCGATTGCCTGTTTTCTGTCCGGCTCAATCAATTTAGTAACCAGTTGCTCGTTGCTCGTTGTTCGTGATTTGTTAAAGCCGGCGATGATTTCATCGATGATTTTTTTGGGACTTTCTGTTCGTGGATTATCGTTTGTTACGATTATAAAATCGGCAAATTTTTCAGCTGTTTTCGCCATTCTTGGCCGTTTTGTTTTATCTCTGTCTCCGCCGCAGCCGAATACCACAGTCAATTTGCCTTTGCAAAGCGGCTTTAGTGTTGACAAAACTTTTTCCAGGCCATCGTCCGTGTGAGCGTAATCGATGAATACGTTACCCGTTGCTCGTTGCCCGTTGTCCGAATGTTCGATTTTTTCCAATCGGCCGGGCACATTTTTCAAAGCTGACAGGCCGACTGCGATTGTTTTTAAGTCAAATCCGGCTGCAATGCACAAACCCGCAGCTGCGAGATGGTTGCTTACGTTATACATTCCGGCGAGCGGTGTTTTAACTGTTACTGATTCGCCTGCAAATTCCAAAGTGAAAATTGTTCCTGTTATGTCTGCCGATTTTATCTGTGCGGTAATGTCAGTTTTTTCATCGATTGCGTACCAGAGTATTTTTGCTTTGGTTTTTTTTGCGATATGTTTGGCCTGCGGCGATTGTTTATTTAGAACTGCTGTTGCATTGGCTGATAATTGTTCGAAGAGTTTTATTTTTGCAGACAGATATTCTTTTTGGGTTTTATGATAATCGAGATGGTCTCCGGCCAGATTAGTGAAAGCCGCCGCCTTGAAATCGATTGCAGCCAGCCGATTCTGGCAGATGCCGTGACTGCTGGCCTCTATTACCATATATTCTGCACCTGCTTTGAGCATTTGCGATTGTTTTTCTGCGATTGTCAGGCAGTTTGGCGTGGTTAAATTCGATTCGTATTTTTCGCCGGCTGTGTCGTAAGTTATAGTGCTTAGAAGTCCGCATTTTTTACCAGCTGTTTCGATTACGCAGTGGGTTAGATACGCAACAGTTGTTTTGCCGTTCGTTCCGGTTACAGTGAGATTGACCAATTTTGAAGCCGGATTGTCTTTTGCCGCCTGAGCCAAAATTGCTGCTGCGATTGCTGAATTTTCAACGACGATGAAATTTTTACCCGTTGTTTGTTGCTTGTTGCTTGCCCATTGTTCTTTGTTTTGGCAGACGATATATTTTGCACCGTTTTCGATTGCATGGTTTATAAAATCGTGCCCATCGC
>JAGLSG010000102.1 GCA_023135865.1 Planctomycetota bacterium
TGTAAATGAGATGAAAGACGAAGCTCTAAAACAATCACGACTGGATGCATGTGGTGATTTGTCAAGTATGCCGATTCACATGGCTGATATTGGGACAGATAACTATGAACAGGAGTTTGCTCTGAATTTGATGGACAGTGAAAGAAAACTGCTGCGAGAAATAGAAGATGCCCTTGAGCGAATGGAAAATGGAGTTTATGGAATTTGCGAAAATACCAGTGAGCAAATCGGTAATGCCCGTCTGGAAGCTAAACCCTGGGCAAGATATTGTGTAGAATACGCCAGGAAAATTGAATCGGGATTAGTAAAAGAATAAAAAGATTGTGGCCAAAAGATGGAGCTAAAATGTCCAATCTGTCGCAAAATCGTTAAAATCTCATCTCGTAAATCACCAGATGAGATGAAGTTTTTTCCTTTTTGCACTGAAAGATGTAAACTAATTGATTTGGGTGCATGGCTCGACAGTCAGTATACGATAGATTCCAAAGCAGATTCGCAGCAACAATTAAATGAAATACCAGAAACATCTTCCATGTAAAACGGTTGATGATAAAAATATTTTTTACGGCGTTTTATTACAAAATTGCGAATAATTGTAACCGTTCTTGAAAGGATGCAAAATGGGCTGTGAGAAAGGAATCCCCAATATTTTTAGCAATCTTCTTTTCCCGA
Organism: Planctomycetota bacterium; assembly: GCA_023135865.1. Taxonomy (GTDB): domain Bacteria; phylum Planctomycetota; class Phycisphaerae; order Sedimentisphaerales; family Anaerobacaceae; genus JAGLSG01. The sequence continues at coordinate 673 of JAGLSG010000102.1, forward strand.
GAATATTTCAATCTTTCCGTATGGCTATTCAGCCGAGCAAATTAATAATTGCCTTTATGGCATTGGCTATAATATGTTTGGCTGGCTGGATGATGGATCTGAATAAAACCGTTGCAGCTACTGCAAACACACAGGGCAAAATAACAGAATTACAGATATACATAGCAAATCCGGCGCGGGTTGATTCGTATATTAAAGAAAACAAAGAAAAAGGCGAATTTGCGGGTGTATTTTCCACGCTCTGGAATTTTGCTTCAGTAAAATTTCACGGCACACTAAACTCGTTGTTTGCACTTGATGCTCCGGGAATCGTTGCCAATATCACAGAATATTTCGCAGCTGTAAAATGGGCTTTCAAATATCACTTCGTTTACAGTATTATATTTTTTGTAATTAAGCTGGCTGTTATAGCTATTGCCGGCGGCAGCTTATGCCGAATTTCTGCACTGCAATTTGCAAAAGGCGAAAAACCAGGAATAACAGAAGCATTGCGATTCAGCAGAAAGAAATTCGCAAGTTTTTTTACCACTCCCATCGCACCAATTGGCGTAATTGTGTTTATTGGTTTATTTATATTCCTTTTGGGATTGATAACTAATATTCCGGTAGTTGGCGAAATTATAATGGCTGTTTCAATGCCTTTGGCTATACTCGCCGGATTAGTAATAGTGGCTGTTCTAATAGGTACCGCTGCAGGATTCAATTTAATGTACCCGGCTATCGCTTATGACAGCTCTGATTGTTTTGACGCAATAAGCCGTTCTTTCAGCTATGTATGCTCAAAGCCCTGGAGAATGGGTTTTTATAGCGCAATAGCCGTTGTATATGGTGCAATTTGCTATACATTCGTTCGGTTTCTTGCATTTTTATTGCTCACGGTAACACGGCAGTTTTTGCAGTTTGGCGTATGGGTCGACAGTAGCAGCAAAGAAATAAACAAACTTGCGGCAATATGGCCTGAGCCGAGCTTTGTAAATTTATTCAGCCAACATAGCACATTATCACTTAGCTGGTCTGAATCATTGGCATTCTTTCTAATACACCTTTTTGTACTAATAATTGTCGGCTTGGTGATTTCGTTCGTTATAAGTTTTTATTTTTCCGCCAACACTATAATTTATGCTGCCCTGCGTAATAGAGTTGATAATACCGATCTGCAGGACATTTATACTTGTTTGGATGGCTCTGAAAACGAAGAAATTATTGAATCTACCTCCTCTGAAAAATCGCGAACAGAGTCAGATTAGGGTGTTTTAATTCCTGTTTATCTTACGCGCTAACTCAATTGTAACCGTTTGACAGATAGTACGGACAATGCTATAATTACCGTCAGTGAGGCAATTATAAGGTTATTTTCATAAAAATGGAACAACTGGATACTGCTGGAAAATCCTTATAAAAAAAGGTACTGATATTATGGTAAAAGAAGAAGGGGTTGCTAACGAGCGCAAAAATAAAACCAAAAAACGGTCAAATCTACCAACTGTCCTGTTGGCATTTCGTAAACCTCTCATTATATTTGCCCACATACTTGTCTTTGCCGCTTCTTTAATGTTTTCATTTCTGCTAGCGAAGAATATGCAGTTCAACTCTGACTGGCTTGTCCGTCAATATCCCCTTTTGTTGTTATTTTTTGTTGTTATCAAATTATTAGTATTTGGGATTTTCAGGCAATATCGCGGCTGGTGGCGTTACGTTGGCATTTCCGATCTTGTTGGCATACTACGGGCATCACTTGTCAGCAGCTTAATAATAGTGGCAATGTGGTACGCATTTATGAATACCACATCTATTCGCAAAAATCTGCCAAACATAACTGAAATAGAACAAGGCGTATTCATAGCTGATATGTTCGCAACCGTTTTGCTGCTTGCGGGATTGCGAATGATAATACGTTTGTACTATGAAGAATTTCGCACAATTGAACTTGGCCGATTGAAGCGTTTTCTTATAGTTGGTGCAGGCAATGCCGGCGAAGCACTATTACGAGAAATTCATCGTATGCCTATAGCTGAATATGAAGTAATTGGCTTCATTGATGATGACCCTGTCAAAAAAGGTATTAGTATTCATGGAATACCCGTACTTGGCAAAGTGGAACAGCTGCCGAAAATAGCCAAAGATCACAATATTGAAGAAATTGCTATTGCAATGCCTTCAGCAGAACATAATCAGCTAAGACGTGTTGTGCAGATATGCGAAGGCACCAAAATCAGGTTCCGCACTGTACCATCGATTACAGATATAGCTTCCGGCAAATTTAGCGTTTCACAAATCAGAGATGTTGACATCAACGATTTACTTGGCCGAGAATCTGTTCAGCTTGATATTGATTTAATAGAGGAATTTGCCAGAGATAAAACCATCCTCGTTACCGGTGGAGGCGGCTCAATTGGTTCAGAAATGTGTCGTCAGTTGTGTAATTTCAATCCCAAGCTGCTTTTGCTTGTCGAACATACCGAAAATCCTCTGTTCCATATCGAGCAGGAACTTCGTAAAAAATTTCCGAATGTTGCTATGAAAGGTATCATTTGCAATATTACCGATAAGTCCCGCATAGAATCGATTTTTGAAAAATACAAACCACAAATCATAATCCACGCAGCTGCTCACAAACACGTGCCTTTGATGGAAATCAACCCCAGCGAAGCGATTAAAAACAATGTGGTAGGCACAAAAACGATTGCCGACGCAGCAAACAAATACAACACCACAAATTTCGTAATGATTAGCACGGATAAAGCTGTTAACCCAACAAGCATAATGGGTTCATCCAAACGTATTGCCGAGACATACATTCAGGACCTAAACAAAACCAGTAATACACATTTCGTGACAGTGCGATTTGGCAATGTACTTGGCTCAAATGGTTCCGTAGTGCCAATTTTCAAGAAACAAATAGCCAATGGAGGCCCTGTAACCGTTACTCATCCCGATATGAAGCGATATTTTATGACCATACCTGAAGCAAGCCAGCTTGTTTTGCAGGCAGCAACAATGGGCAAAGGTGGAGAAATTTTTGTGCTCGATATGGGTGAATCCGTGAAAATCGTAGATTTGGCCAGGGAACTTATTACGCTTAGCGGCTTTAAACCCGGTGAAGATATTGAAATAGTTTTTACAGGTATGCGTCCGGGCGAAAAACTCTTCGAAGAGCTTTCTATCAAAGGCGAGGATATGCAACCCACAAGGCATCCTAAAATTAGTGTCTGGAAAAATATTCCGATGGATAGAGACAAGCTTCGCAGCGGCATAGATGAACTGGTAGCCACTGCAATGACTCAAAACCATAATCACAACGAAATAGCCAGGAAAATAAAACAGCTTGTACCCGAATACATAGGCAATCAACAATAGAGTAATTTGCTGAATTTCATTATTTATGAACACATAAAAAAAGGCCGGCTAATAATAACCGGCTTTTGAAATTTTTGACATATCTCTTAATTTACCACTGGCTTTCATCCTGCGGAGCTTCTCTTGGATGAGCGCTCTGATAAACCTCTTTGATTTTTTTCGTGGTAAGATGCGTATAAACCTGCGTTGTTGATAGCGACTGATGGCCTAAAAGTTCCTGAACACTTCGTAAATCTGCGCCATTGTTCAGCATATGTGTCGCAAAACTATGACGTAAGGTATGCGGACTGATTGACGGGTCTAATCCAGCTATTTTTAGGTACTTATCCATTTTTCTGCGAACGCTTCTCGTACTGAGGCGACGGCCATGTTTATTTACAAACAAAACCTTAGCATCAAAGTTACTATTACTCTGAATTCTTTTGCCCCTGAATTCCATATAGTGCTGAATTACCTGCAACGCTGAAGTTCCTATTGGTGCGATTCTCTCTTTTTTGCCTTTGCCTCTGATATGCACCACTTCGCCGAGAAAGTCAACATCATCCATATTTAATGCAACCAGTTCACTAACCCTTATGCCTGTACTATAAAGCGTTTCCATAATGGCTCTATCTCTGGCTCCAAGCCAATTGTCCATAGGCGGCGTATCAAGAAGTCTTTTTATTTCCTCGTATTCAAGGAAGCGTGGCAGTTTTTTCTCCTGCTTTGGAGTTCTAATAGAAAGAACAGGATTAGTATTTATTTGATTTCTTTTAACCAAAAACTTGTAAAAGCTACGCAATGTAGCAAGTTTACGAGCCATTGTTGTTTTGGAATACTGCTTGTCATTAAGATAAGCGAGATATGACCGAACAGTATTAACATCCACTATAAGAAGCAGCTGATCTACATCTGTGGCTGATTCAGTTTGTGTCGCAAGAGCTGCAGTTACAGCTGCATCTGAATCACCACCAACACTATAAGCTGTGTTTTTTGATTGACTTTCGTCATTAGAACTCAAAAGAAACCGGCCAAATTGTGTCAAGTCAGCACCATAACATTTCGCCGTATGCACAGAGAATCGTTTTTCAAAGTTAAGATAACTCAAGAATCCCTGAACAATCGTACTATTTTCCATAATCTGTCTGCCTATTCAATTTTAAGTTTTTACGTTTTCGTGCAAAAGCTCATCTGCCTGACTAACAAGCGATTGCGTAAGTTTAAAGCTCAACACCGCCGCATCAAACCAATCAAAGTTTGTCCGGCTGTCCTTGGCCTGCTCAATCATGGTGTCCAAAAGTTCATCTTCGCAACCACTATCGTAGCGAAAGATAAACTTCTCTTGCCCCTTGTTCAAAACTAACTGTTTCTTACTTTTTTTCATCATTGTTTTTTATCGGCCTAAAAACCACTTACTAAAGCCAAAAATTCGATAATTCACTTTTAAGGGCAATAAAATCAATCTTTCCGAAAACACTTCAATAGTTTTATCGGCTAATGGGACATTGGCCTTTACAAATTCGGGCTCTTATTGGAGGATTTATGGCAAAATTAGGACCTAAACGTAAATAGCAAACAACGAGCTATGATTTTACACCAATCAGAAATATATTTTTCGCTGTTTTTGTGCATTTAACAGCATTTATTGTCGATTTGTAGCTTTAAAAAATACGATTTGGCCTTTTTTCTCCGAATCAACCGCCCCATTATTCTGGAAATAACTTATATATTTTATCGCCTCATTTCGGCTGATTCCAAGGCCGGCACAAATGTCATCCAGCGAGCATGGCCTGCGTTTCAGCATTGACAACACATCTTCAGCTTTGGTTTGGATTTTTTTGTCTTGCTTTTGAGGTGAAAAATCAGCAATAACCTCACATTTTTCGCCGAATTGCCCTGCTATTGCCTGCATTTTTGCAGCATTTAATTTTTTAATGCCCGACTGTGTTGTAAGACGAACAGCCGTATTAAGCTGGATTTTGTCCGGTTCAATAAGTTCAACTAATTTCCTGATTTTGGCTATTTGTTCCGGCTCAGTATTAAAACCATCGAGAAGAAAAACCTCAAGCCAGATTTGACCATCAAACTCTTTTCTGAAGGCACACAACCCTTTAACCAGCTTTTCAATATTAACATCGCTATGCGGACGATTAATTTTTTGAAAAGTTTCCTCATCACCGGCATCAAGCGATGGCAGCACAACATCAGCTTTTGCGCAAGCAGCTCTTACGCCTTTATCTATTAACAATGTGCCATTAGTTAAAACAGCTACTGGAATATTGGTAATTTTTTTTATTTCATCTATGAGTTCACCGAGCTTCAAATTCAATGTTGGCTCACCGGAACCGCTAAGCGTAATAAAATCGGCATTCAAACCATCATCTATTTTTTTCTTTAATTCTCCAAGAACCAACTCGATTGGGACATATTCTTTACGTTTTGTTGTTTTTTCTGTTGTATCCCTGCCGAGTTGGCAATAGACACAATCTAAGCTGCAGGTCTTAAATGGCACAAGGTCAACACCCAAGCTAAGCCCTAACCGCCGTGAAGGCACAGGGCCAAATAAATACGTACTCTTTTCTTTATTTTCCTTAGATTCCATTTTTGAGTTTTTACAATTATTCAATTTTTATCACATCACCCTGCGATATGCCGTTTTTATTGAAACATTTTTTTTTATTGTGATTACTTAGGACTTCCAACAACGCTGACTTTTTTTTTAGCGCAACAAACTATACTTTTGAATACGCCCGACAGGACTCGAACCTGTGACCTACGGATTAGAAATCCTATTGTCGGGTTTGTAACTCATTGTAATGTAAACGTTTATAATTGTCAATAAAGGACTTATGATGCTGACCTAATTGCAACCGAAGCCTGACAGTAGCCCAGACGAACAGGGCTATTGCAAATTTCATTGCAATTTTTTGGCTCGGATTAACCTTTTTTAAAATGTTCGATAAAATCTAAACCTATGTTTTTGCCCATCTCGCCCGGCTCAAATATATGAATTTTGTCCAAATCAATATAAATTGTAAGTGGTTGATCCATATTAATGTTAACGCCTGTATCCATTCTCGCAATAAAATTATCGCCTTGACCATTTTTTAAGCATAAATCTATTCTATCGCCCAAAAACTCTGTCATTTCAACTGTGCAGGAAATAGTATTTCCACTTTGGCCATCTATAGGTCTAGTCGAAAGATGCTCAGGTCTTATTCCAAAAACTATTTGTTTATCTCTGTAGGCAGATAATGCAGTTTTTATTCGAGGGTGAAGTAAAATTATGTCATTGCCAATAACACAATAAACATTATCACCTTTAAATTGAATCATCCCATCAAAAAAATTCATGGCAGGAGAACCC
>JAGLSG010000103.1 GCA_023135865.1 Planctomycetota bacterium
CTCAGCTTTCTATTGCCGACCGGAATATTGCTATTGAAAAAGAAAAAGTCAAAGTCGCATTAGCCGGTTTTTTGCCACGACTGGTGGGATTTGCAAACCGCACTCATTCTTCAGACTCATTCTTATTATATGACAACTTCTGGACTTACGGGTTAGCGGGAACGATGTCTGTGTTTAACGGTTTTGCAACTATAAATGAATATAAAGCAGCAAAGGAACACAAAAAGGAAGCCTTTATCGAAAGGGAGCAGCGAATGCTTGTTTTGATGCTTGAAGTGGTAAAGGCACATTTGAACCTGGAAGATTCAAAAAGACAATCATTATTGGCACAGAAAACTTTTGATGTTTCTTCTATGCATTTTACTGAAGTTGAGGAAAAGTGGCACGAGGGTTTGATTGACGGTTCAGGAATGCTTGATGTTATGGCTGAAAAGGATGCCGCACAAATGGAATTAACTAACTGTAGTTTCCAATTACAAGTGAGCACTGCCACACTTTACAACGTAATGGGCATTGCTGAGACAAACTATAAAGGTGAAAAAAATGAAACAGTGGAGCGAACTAACCGCTAAACAAAAAAAAATCTGTATTGCTATACTAATAATATCAATAATCGGATTTTTGTTTTGGATGAAAAAAGATGCCAAAACCACTGACATACAGGAAACCCAAAAAGTCGTTCCTGTAGTCGCTACCAAAATAACAAAAAGAACATTTGAGAGATTCGTCACAATACAGGGTAATCTTGAATCAAAGAAATTTGCCATGGTATCGCCGAGAATTTCAGGAACGATTGAAGAGTTCTATGTCGATGAAGGCGATGCTGTTATTGCAAAAAAAACAAAACTCTTTAAAACAGATTCGATAAAACTACAAGAAGCTCTAAAAGTACAAAAACACCTTCTTGACGTAGAAGAATGTACCAGGCGAGAAGCTGTCGCCAATCTGGAAAAGACAGAAGCTGATTTTCACAAAGCAGAACTGGATTATCATCGTTTCGAGAGATTACTCAAGAAAAAGGCTGTCACCACAGATGCTTTTGAGCAGCAGCAGTCAAGATATAAACAGCTTGCCGCTGCGGTAAAATTAGCCAGGGCTAATGTTGACCTTGCAACTGCAAATGTGCGGAAGGCCGAAGCTAATCTAACAATATCAGAAAAGGATTTAGCTGATACTGTTATTTATGCCCCGATTCCCGGCAAGATAAGCTATCGTTTTAAGGAGCCCGGAGAGATGGGCCAACCCGGTGAGCCTGTTGTTCGTATTGATGATCCATCTTTAATAGAGACAAGTGCCTATCTGCCGGCACAATATTACACAGAAGTCATACCTCAAAAAACGATGGTTGAAGTTATTGTATCTGGCAAAAATATTGGGCAATTTCCAGTCGATTATAAAAGCCCGACAATAAATCCCAAACTTAGAACTTTTGAGGTTAAGTGCCTTCTTAATAATTCTTCTGGAAGTATTACTTCCGGTGCAATGGCTCAAATCAGGGTTATTTTAGAGACAAAGCAGGGATTAGCAGTGCCCTCAACGGCAATCCAACAGCGTGATAATAAATCAGTAGTTTTTATTATCAGCGATAATAAAGCCCAAAAAGTCCAAGTCCAAACAGGAATTGAAAATAATGGCTGGACTGAGATCATAAGTAATAATCTAAATGAACGAAATTTGATTGTAACAATGGGTCAGGATATGCTTAACGACGACCAGCTTGTTTCTGTACAAAAGGATGGTAACTAATGTTCCTTTCTAACGCTTCAATCAAAAGACCTATTGCAATGAGTTGTCTTATAATTGGTCTGACACTGCTTGGGCTGAACTCATACCGAAAAATGGGTCTTGAATTGATGCCCAAAATGGATGTGCCGTATATTACAATTGTTACGGTTTATCCGGGAGCCAGTCCCGAACAGATTGAAACGGATGTTGCTAAGCGAATAGAAGATAAGGTTGTAACTATCGACGGTCTCAAGCATGTTAGTTCTGCCTGTATGGAAAATGTATGTCAAACTATGCTGGAATTTAATCTTGATGTAGATGTAGATATAGCTGCTACAGATGTACGTGAGAAATTGGATTTAATTAAGGCAGATTTCCCGAAAGATGTTGAAGACCCCAAGATTCTCAAATTTGACATCAACGCCAAAGCTGTTGCTAATTTGGCTTTGACAGGTGATGTTTCTTTGGATGAGTTGTATGACTTTGCCGACAATACACTCCGTGATCGAATTACAATCATTTCCGGTGTTGCCGATGTTGAGCTGATCGGCGGAGCTGAACGTGAAGTTCATGTAATGCTCGACAGGGATAAGCTCGCAGCAAGGGGTTTATCCAGCAGCAGTGTTGTTGAGGCCATTCAAAAAAGCATACGAACAATTCCATCAGGCCATATTCAGGAAGCTGGACGGGAATATTCGGTAAAGTTTGATGCTGAATATAAAGATGTTGCAGATATCGGCGGTCTCGAAGTTGCTAACGAAAACAATCAGCGATGTTACATTCGTGATATTGGCCAGGTTGTAATGACTACCGAGGAATTACGTCAAAAGGCAAACATTGACGGCAAAGCCTGCATATACATTAAGATTAAAAAGAAGGCAGAGGCGAATGCAGTTCGTGTTGTCAATAATGTCAAATTAGCAATGGATGAACTTATTCGAGACTTGCCGGGAGGTATGGAGCTTGTGTGGGTTAATGATGACGGCCGGTTTATAGAAGCTTCTGTCCAAAGTGCCTGGATCAATGTCGCTGAGGGGATTTTATTGACGGCATTGGTTTTGTTTTTCTTTCTTTATGATATACGCTCGACAATAGTAGTATTTATAACTATGCCGTTGACTATTCTCATTGGACTGTTCTTTATGCAGATGGTTGGATTTACTTTGAACACTTCCACACTAATTGCTATAGGTATGTCTGTTGGTATCCTTGTAACAAACTCTATCGTTGTTTTAGAAGCAATTAGCAAAAGACTTAAAAAAACGGGCAATGCCAAAGAAGCATCACGTCTTGGAACCAGCGAAGCGTTTATTGCGGTTCTTGCCAGTGCTGGAACAAATATCGTTGTACTGTTTCCAGTTGCCATGATGGGAAGTATAGTGGGATTGTTTATGAAGCCGTTAGCTCTAAGTATGTTAATCATGACGGCAGTATCCTTATTTATATCTTTTACATTGACACCTATTCTATGCTCAATTTTATTAAAACCCAACCGCGCTGAGCAAAAAGGTCTAATTAGCAATATGGAATCTCGATTTAATCGTCTGTTGGCTTCAACCGTCAATGGGTACCGCCGCCTGTTATCTTTTAATGAAAGACATAGAGCTGTCGCTTTGGCGGTTTTAGGATTAGTTATAATTTTATTTCTCCATTCATTATCATTGGCTAAGAAAGTTGGATTTGGATTTTTCCCTGATCCGGACCAGGCTCAGTTATTTGTCAAGCTGGAATATCCCACCTGGTATAATTTGGACAACACGGTTGAACGAGTGCGTGATATTGAAAAAAGACTTAGCGACTTACCTGAACTCAAACACACACTGAGTTCTATCGGAAAAGTTGAAGGCGTGATTGGTCAATCCAGTGAAGGTGTATATCTGGCCCAGCTCCTGTTAATATTTAGTGACCGTGACCAGAGGACTCTGACCATAGATGATCTCCAGATGGAGGTTTGTAAACGATTAAAAGGTTATCCTGAAGCGATCTTGACGGTAACACAACCTATCATTGTTGGAGGACAAACTCAGGATGTCGAGTTAGAGATTGCAGGGGCGGAGCTTGCCATTCTTGACCGACTGGCCGTTAAAACCAAACAGCTTTCTAATAATATTCAAGGATTAAGAGACATTGATACAACCGTAAGAGCGGGCAAACCGGAGCTGGCGATAGTGCCCAATCGCGCTGTTCTTTCTGATTTGAATATACCGGCGGTGGGGTTGGGAATGGCACTTCGTGCAAATCTGGAGGGACTGGAAGCAGGAACATTTAAAAAAGGTGATCGCAACTATGGCATAATTGTTGAGTTTGCCGAGAAAGAGGGCAGGCAGCAGGTTGAGCAATTTCTCTTTCCCGGTACACCCGGTAAACCAGTGTTATTGTCAAATCTTGCACAAATAGAACAACGCATTGCTCCGATACAGATTACCCGTAAAGACAAACGGAGAGTCACTAAAGTTTTTGCAAACCTTGGAGACAACTTACCGCTTGGAACCGCAGTGGATTTAATCAGCGACGAAATCGATGCTAAGGGACAGTTTCCACCTGGTTACGACTATAAGTTTACCGGTATGTACGAAGCTATGAGTGAAGCAAATGCCGCATTCGCCGAGGCTGGGTTGGTAGCTATTGTCCTTGTTATTTTAACATTAGCGGCAATTCTTGAATCGTTCAAGCAGCCTTGGTTAATTTTGGTGACATTGCCTTTAGCTTTGATTGGTGTAATGTGGGCACTTGCCTTAACAGGCGAAAGTATTTCAATGTTCGTATTGATGGGAATTGTCATGATGATTGGTATCGTAGTCAATAACGCAATTTTGATTATGGACCAGTTTAATGTCCATGTCGCAGAAGGTGTGCCTATCCACAAGGCAATGATAACCGCTTCCTGTGAACGTTTCAGACCTATTGCTATGATTAGTTTAGCTGCGGTTTTAGGAATGCTCCCGCTGGCTCTTGGCAGAGGGATTGGTGCGGAAATGCGTAATGGCGTTGGAATCGCTTCGGTCGGCGGAATTTTAATTTCCGGCATTCTAACGCTTGTTGTAATGCCAATTGTATACGATTTGTTTACACGGAAAAATGGAAAAGATAAACATTAAATCCAGCGAAAGCTTACATAACAAAAGAACCAGAGAACAAATACTTTGTGCAGCAGAAAAATTGTTTGCAGAAAAAGGATTTAGCGGCGCCTCGATAAGGGATATAACAGAAAAAGCAGATTGCAATATTGCTGCAGTTAATTATCACTTTCACGGAAAAGAAAATCTGTATATTGAAGTTTTCCATCTTCATATGAGCACAATAAGAGACTTAAGAATAAATGCTGTCCGTGGATTTTTATCGAACAAGTCGGAACAAAAAACTTTGGAAGAACTAATTCATATTTTCGCAACAGCATTCTTAGAACCCTTTTTGGAAGAGAGTGGTGGTCCAAAGCTAATGGAATTAATGATGAGAGAGCGTTACGACTCACACTTGCCACAGCATATGTTTGTAGAAGAAATTATTCAACCCGAAGGGACTCGAACCCTCAACCTTCGGATCGACAGTCCGACATTGGCCCATAAGTGCTTGCGAGACAATGAGTTAAATGGCGTTTTTGAGTGTCAAATGAGGATTACAAGTAGTTGACAAGTGAACACTAACGAGACTGACAAGTCAGTATCCACTGCACATTGACGAACTTATTGACGAACTCTTGAAAACAATAGTCATTCTAAGGCTCTCAGAAACTTCATATTTCAATTCTAAGCTGCTTTTTACTTCCATGGCCAAAATCCCATCCCTAATCCAGCTTCAATTCGCCGTTCCAGAAGTGCCTCAAAAGTCATCCTAATTTCATCATGTGCCTTTTTAGTATAAAAACGAGGTTTTTGCAAGCTCTTTGTTTTGTTTTATTTGCACCTTTCCGAGACGCATCTTCCTTTAATATTTACCTTGACATTCCGAATATTATAGTTAATGTTATTGACATGATAAAGCGAAACAGATATAGAAATCTTGTAAACACAGCCCTGAGCAGATCGCCTATAGTGGCTTTGTTGGGACCACGTCAATGCGGGAAAACGACATTGTCAAGGATAATCAGCACTGAACAGGAAAGCACTTATTTTGATCTTGAAAGCCAGGCTGATCTTCGCAGACTTGTAAATCCGGAAATGGTGTTTGCTTCGCTTGAGGGACTGGTCGTCATTGACGAAATACAAACCAAACCAGAACTGTTTTCAACCTTACGCGTGGTGGTAGATAAGCCAGAAAATAAATGCAGGTTTCTAATTCTCGGAAGTGCCTCACCGCATATAATTAAAAATGTATCAGAAACACTTGCCGGACGAGTTGAGTTTGTTGATATGGCCGGTTTCAGTTTAGATGAATTGGGTTATCAGACAAGTAAATCTTTATGGTTGCGAGGCGGGTTCCCACGTTCTTATTTGGCTAATAACAATCAGGATAGTTTTGCATGGAGAGAAGGATTCATACGTACTTTTTTACAACGCGATATTCCACAACTTGGTATCGCAATTCCGGCAGCAGCCATGCGAAGATTCTGGACAATGCTCGCTCACTTCCATGGGCAGACATGGAATAGTTCACGTATTGCCTCATCTATGGGAATCAATGATAAAACTGCCCGGTCATATTTGGATATTCTTACAGAAACTTATATGATCCGCCAACTTCAACCCTGGCATGAAAATATCAGTAAAAGACAGGTTAAATCTCCGAAGATTTATTTTTGCGATACAGGACTTTTGCATAGTCTATTGGATTTACAGGATTTACACGCAGTTATGGGCCACCCTCAAGTGGGAGCGTCATGGGAAGGTTTTGCAATGGAACAGATATTGCGAACTATCCGCCCTTCTCAGGCATACTATTGGGCAACATATAGTCATGCAGAACTGGATATGTTTTTCATCTTAAATGGAAAACGTTACGGCATAGAGTTTAAATTTAGTGAAGCCCCTGACAAAACAAAATCAATGGCAATTGCTGTCGCGTCATTAAAACTTGACAAGCTATTGGTCGTTCACCCAGGCAATAAAAGCTGGCCGTTTGATGAAAAGATCTCAGCATGCTCACAAGACAACATCGAAAAAATGCTCTCATAGCAATATGATTAGGGCATACTAGATAGAGGAATTCACAGCCCTGTACAATCTAAACCTACATTTTTGCCCATCTCGCCCTGTTCAAATATATGAACCTTATCCAAATCAATATACATTGTAAGTGGCCGGCCAACATTAATATCAACACCCGAATCCATTCTTGCAATAAAATTATCGCTTTGATTGTTTTTTAGACATAAATCTATTCTATCGCCTATAAATTCCAACATTTCAACCGTGCAGGAAATAGTATTTCCACTTTGACCATTGATGGGTCGAGTTGAAAGATGTTCAGGCCTTATTCCAAAAACTATTTGTTTATCTTTATAGGCAGCTAATATAGCTCTCATTCGAGGCCGAAGTAAAATAATGTCATCACCAATAACACAATAAACATTATCACCTTTAAATTGAATCGTACCATTAAAAAAATTCATGGCAGGAGAACCC
>JAGLSG010000104.1 GCA_023135865.1 Planctomycetota bacterium
CCGCCATCGTGCAAAAACTGATTTCCAGGACAAGAATAAAAACCTTCGAGCAGGACATGGAACGTCAAATCGAAGGGGCAAAAAAGGAGGCGGAAAACATAATCAAATCCGCTCAAATCGAGGCAGCTACAGAAGCAATAAAGAAAAAAGAACAGTTTGCTGAAGAGACAAATAAAACCCGCAGCGAGCTGCACGAAACACAAATGCAGCTGAGCAAGCATGAAGATGCACTCGACCGACAGGCAGAACTTCTCCATCAGCAGGAAAATACGCTGAAAAAACAGGAAAAGGAGGTCGAAAGAAAAGAGCAAAACATCGATTACAAAGAAAAACAGCTTTCTAATTTGATGGCTCAGCAGAAAAATCAGCTGTTAAAAATTACAGCTATGAATATGGAAGAGGCCAAAGCACTCCTGCTCAAACAGCTTGAAGAAGAATGCGAACAGGAAATGTCAACACTCATAGCTCGCAAGCTCGAAGAAACAAACGAAACGGTTATCCAAAAAAGCCGTGAAATAATTAACACAGCTATTCAGCGATACGCCTCTGAGCAAACCTGCGAAGCAACCGTATCAACTGTGGAAATTCCCAGTGATGATATGAAGGGCAGAATCATCGGAAGAGAAGGCCGAAATATCCGCGCATTCGAAAAGGCAACCGGAGTCGATGTCATTGTCGATGATACGCCCGGCTTGATTATCGTAAGCGGCTTTAATCCATTAAGAAGAGAAGCTGCACGGATGTCGATGGAGCGGCTGATTCAGGACGGAAGAATACATCCATCAAGAATCGAAGAGGTCGTTGCGCAGGCCAAAAAAGATGTCAACCAGATGGCATTGCAAATCGGAAAAGATGCAGCAGTTGAAACCAACGTGCGAGGTCTTAATAATAAAATACTCAGCTTACTTGGAGCTTTGAATTTCAGAACCAGTTACGGTCAAAGCGTGCTTCGCCACAGCGTTGAGGTCGCTTTTCTTTCGCAGATTATGGCGGACGAGCTTGGCCTTGACAGTTCAATAGCAAAGCGAGCCGGCCTTTTACACGACATTGGAAAAGCCATCGACCATGAAATCGAAGGCAGCCATCCGGACATCGGCGCAAATTATCTGAAACGCTTTAGTGAATCGTCTATCGTATTAAACGCTGTTGCCGGCCATCACGGCGATATTCCAGCTGACAATCCTTATACGCCGCTGGTAGCCGCCGCCGATGCTATCAGTGCTTCAAGGCCGGGGGCGAGAAGAGAAACGCTCGAAAGATATATTAAACGGCTGGAAAAACTTGAAGAAATCGCAACCGGTTTCCCAGGCGTAGATAATGCTTACGCAATCCAGGCAGGACGAGAAGTCAGAGTTATCGTAAATGCAGCAAAAATCGCTGATGATTCAGCGGTTAAAGTCGCTCGCGATATTGCAAATAAAATCGAAAACGAAATGACATATCCAGGCGAAATTCAAGTTACGCTGCTAAGAGAACTTCGCTGTATAGAATATGCTAAATAGAATTGAGAATTGTAAATCTGTTGCTAGCCTGCCCTGAGCGGAGTCGAAGGGTTGATGGTTGTTAGATTTTCTCTGCCAGCAACAAGCAACTAACAACTAATTATGAAATTAAATATACTATGTATTGGTGATATAGTTGGTCGGCCAGGCAGACGAATTCTCGCTGACAAGCTAAAGCCATTAACACGGAAACTGGACATCGATTGCGTAATAGCCAATGCTGAAAACGCAGCAGGCGGCTCCGGGCTTACTCCGCAAATATACGACAAGCTGCTGAAATACGGCGTAAACCTCATCACGCTCGGCGACCATACCTATCGAAAAAAAGATATAATCGGAACACTCGAAACAGCTGACAATATCGTAAGGCCTGCCAATATGTCTGAATATGCAGCTGGTAAAAATTTTGCAATCTATAAAACTGCCAAAGGGCCAACTGTAGCTGTGGTAAATTTAATCGGAAGAATTTTTATGAAGCCGACCGATTGTCCTTACAGTGCTATCGATAAAATCCTACCGAAACTGCAAAGGCAAGCCGATATTATCATTGTTGATTTTCACGCTGAGGCAACGAGTGAAAAAATCGCAATGGGTTACTATCTTGACGGCAAAGTTGGCTGCTGCTTTGGAACACATACACACGTTACAACAGCTGATGAAAAAATCCTGCCAAAAGGCACCGCTTATATAACCGATGTCGGAATGACCGGGCCGCACGATTCGGTAATCGGAAGAGGGGCACAAAGCGTTATAAAATCCTTCAGGACTCAGATGCCCGTGCCGTTTGAAGTAGCAACCGGCGATGTAAAAATAAACGCAATCCTTGTTACCATAGACAGCAATACAAAAAAAGCTGAACGAATTGAACGAATAAAAATCGATGCCGATTTTGAAGACTCCACAAATTACGACAGCGATGACGGCAGGCCGGAACACTTAAATAATAATTTTTGATTTGTATGCTTTGAAAAAATTATTATTGTAGAAACGGATTATGTAATTTTTCTTCGGCGATTGTTGTCGATTCCCCGTGACCGGGATAGCAAATCGTATCATCAGCAAGAATCAAAAGTTTACTTTTTATACTGCTGATTAACTGCTCGCCGTCACCGCCGTAAAAATCCGTTCGGCCAACACCGCAGGCAAACAGCGTATCACCGGTAAAAACTATTTTTTCTTCAGCCGAATACAAACATATCCCGCCGGGAGTGTGGCCGGGAGTGTGAAGAACGCTTAATTTTATCTCCGCCTGCTCAACCACGTCGCCCTCATCAATGGTAAAATCAGCTGCTTCGGTTGTAAAGCCGGCACCAAGCTCACTCGATAAATTTTTCTTCGGCTCGGAGAGCATTGCCGCATCAAGTTTGTGAATGTAAACCTTAGTCTGCGGATACTCCGCTCTAAGCAGAGCCAATCCCCTGATATGGTCTATATGGCCGTGAGTCAGAATAACAGCTGCCGGATTCAGTTTATTTTCCCGCAAAAATTCGACTATTTTTTCCGCTCGCAAGCCGGTATCAATAACCAGGCAATCTCGCGACGTATCGCCGCTGCGAAGAATATAGCAATTGGTTTCGTATGCACCGAGAACAAGATGGTCAATTTTCATTCGTTCACTCCCTTTATCATCTAAAAAAGCAGGTTAACAAAAATACAAACCCTGGTCAATACTGCTTTGGATTGCTGAAATTTTCTACAGTGGCTGGCACATCCTGCCGAATAAAGTTATAGTATCTAATGGCACCTTTATTGGTATAGCTATCATAGTTTGATATTTTTGAACGGAAACGATTGTGGAACTAACGCAACAAAAAAAAGCATATGACCTTTTCAGCCGATACGAAGGCAATCCAATAATAACACCTGAAGACTGGCCTTATCCGGTAAATGCTGTTTTTAATCCAGCAGCCGCAAGGGTTGATTCGCAAACGCTGCTGTTGATTCGTGTCGAGGATATGCGTGGTTTTTCTCACCTGACCGCTGCCCGCAGTGCGGACGGCTTTACGAACTGGCAGATTGACCCGGCTCCCACCATGGAAGCTGACCAGAATTCGCGAGAGGAAAAATGGGGACTGGAAGATCCGCGTATCGTATGGCTCGAAGAGCAAAAACAATTCGCAATTACATATACATCTTTTAGTGAAGGCGGCCCTGTTGTTTCGCTGGCCATTACCAAAAATTTCAGAACTTTTGCCCGGCTTGGCGGACTTCTGCCGCCGGAAGATAAAGATGCCTGTCTTTTCCCACGCAGATTTCGCGGCCGATTCGCCCTGATTCATCGTCCAATCGTTCGAGGCGAAGCACATATCTGGATAAGTTTTTCGCCGGACTTGAAGCACTGGGGCGACCACAGGGCGTTGATCAAAGCAAGACACGCATACTGGGATTGCCACAGAGTAGGACTTGCCTGCCAACCAATAGAAACCGAATACGGCTGGCTGCTGTTCTATCACGGCGTGCGAATGACAACTGCCGGTGCAATTTATCGAATGGGCCTTGCCCTTCTGGATTTGGAAGAGCCGTGGAAAGTTTTGCGAAGAAGTGATGAATGGATATTGGGGCCGCGTGCATCTTACGAAAGAATCGGCGATGTTGGCGGTGTTGTTTTTCCAAGCGGAGCTGTCATTGATGAAAAGTCCAACAATCTCCATCTTTATTATGGCGCTGCCGATTGCACAGTAGCTGTTGCAACTGCAAAATTGAGCGATTTGACCGATTACATTATGTCCTGCCCAGAAAGTTAAAAGTCGTTGCCGAAAACACATCAGACTTATAACATTTCACTATGAGTTCAGCTCACCCAGGGCATGTCTGCTGCCAATAAAAAAGTTGACAACCATCCAAGCAGGTGCTAATTTCAAGTTTATAGAATTGGATAAAAATCTCTTTTTGGGAGTTAAAAAATGGAATCTCGAATTAATTCTTTTTTCGTTGTTTGCACAATAGTTCTGATTTCAATTTGTTTTGCCGGCGGAGCAATCGGCCAACAAGAGCCGGCTATCTCGGCAGAGGTAAATGAAGTAAGCCAAGCCGCACTGCCATCGTTTCCATACATAGCTGAAATAACCGCTGATAATGTCAACTGCCGTTCGGGAGCCGGCACAAATTATTACCAATGCGGCAAGTTAAACAAACTCGCCAAAGTGCAGGTAGTCGGCAGCCAGTTCGGCTGGTCTCGCATAGTTCCACAACAGGGTGCTTTCTCGTGGATTTCAAAACAGTATGTCAGCATTGACCCCAACGACAGCAATATCGGCGTTGTTACGGGAGATGATGTCCGCGTTTATGCCGGCTCTGAAACTATCAAGCCGATACATTCCACAACGCTTCAGGGAAAACTAAACAAGAACAATAAAGTCAAACTGCTCGGAACCGAGGAAGGCGGCTACTACAAGATAGCTCCACCATCATTCGCTTATCTTTGGATTAGCACACAATATACAAAACCTCTCGGCGAAGTTGGCCAAGTCGAAATGGAAGTTGAACCAAAAATTGATGAAACACCAACGGTCGTTGAATCAGACATTTCTGTCGATGCAAAAATACTGAATGCTTATTACGCTCTCGAAAAGAAAATGAAACTCGAAAGGGTAAAACCGCTGGCTGAGCAGAATTACGATGAAATAAAAAAAGGGCTAACCTCCATCGCAAACAATAAAAACGCCGGCAGGGCTGCAAAATATGCCAAATTCGCACTTGCTCAGGTAGAGCGATGTCAATTGGCTCTTACCGTAACAGACCAGATTAAAATTCAGGACGAGCAGCTTGAAAAAACTAAAGAGCAGATAGAAAAAGCCAATTTAATCCGGCTAAGCGAAGTAAATGAAATGGGCAAATTTGCAGCTATTGGACAATTTCACATTTCCAGTGTTTATACCCCACAAAACGAATTAAAACACTATCTACTGACGGATGAGACGGGCAAAATAATCTGCTACGCTCTGCCTCAAGGTGATGCCCTTGAAGTTGATTTGAATAAATTTACAAATACTCAGGTCGGCCTGATTGGAACCATTGAACCGCATCCGCAAACAGCTGGGGCACTGGTGAGATTTACAGAAATAGTCGAGCTGGAAACTGCCGAAAAAACAGAATAAAAAACTGTTTTTAGAAGTTACAGCAAAAACCGTAAAAATGTCATTGCGAGGAGTAAAACGACGAAGCAATCTCAATACTTGACAGCGAGAGATTGCCGCACATCACTTCGTGATGCTCGCAATGACAACTTCCTAAATTTAGCTATGATATATTAGTAGTTTCTACGTGTGGTAGTCAGCATTGATTTTTACATACTTTGCGCTCAAATCGCAACCATAACAAAAATCACTTGCTTTGCCTGCTCCAAGATTTACCGTGATGGTATGCTCTCGTTGTGAAACAATTTTAGCGGCCTTTTTTGAATCGAATTTTCTCGGCGAACCATTACTAAAAACAGTTAGAGAATCAAGTTTACACGACAACTTTTGCAGATTTAATTTTACCTGCGAAGAACCCACCGCGCAAATGATTCTGCCCCAGTTGGGGTCAGCCCCATTTACAGCACATTTAACAAGCGAATAATCAGCTATTGCCCTGCTCGCTTTTGCAGCTTCGGCTTTCGTAGCTGCACCCTCCACAACCACCTTAAATATCCGCGTCGCACCCTCAGCATCCATAGCCATCTGGCGAGCCAAGTCATCGCACAAATCAGCCAACGCCGCTGCGAATTTTTTATATCGCGGACATTGACTCGTTATTGGCCGATTTTCGGCTTGCCCGGAAGAGAGAATTATCGCTGTGTCGTTAGTACTCTGATGGCCGTCAATGGTGAGTTTATTTAAGGAATTGCCAATCGCCCCTTTCAACGCCCTGCCAAGCAGCGATTTAGTTATAGCTGCATCGGTTGTAATAAAGCAAAGCGTCGTAGCCATATTTGGAGCGAGCATACCGGCTCCTTTTGTCGTGCCGGCTATCGTAATTCGTGCCTCGTGACCCGTGAGCCGTGAGCCGATAACAAATTGCCGAACGGCCTGTTTTGGCTTTGTGTCGGTCGTCATTATTGCCTTTGCAAAATCAAGACCTGCTTTGGCTGAAGCTAAAAGTTTTTCCGCTGCTTTTGAAATGCCATTTGAAACCTTTGCAATCGGTAACTGCTCACCAATAATTCCTGTAGAAGCCACCAAAATATTCCTGGCGGTCAGCGTAGAGCATTTGTCGTTCAATGAATTTGCTGTTTTACTGCACATTTTTGTTGCATTATTAATACCAGTTTTTCCTGTGCAGCAATTTGCATTACCGGAGTTGGCTACTATTGCTGAAATTTTATCGCTTTTAATATTTTCGATACTGACTTGGACTGCAGCTGAGGTGATTTTATTTGTTGTAAAAACTGCTGCTGCTTTTGCGCCGGTGGGACAAAAAATCAAGCCGATGTCTGCTTTGCCGGATTTTTTAATACCGCAACTAATTCCAGCTGCGAGAAAACCTTTTGGAGATGTTATGGTATTATTTTTCATACTTCGATTTTAGAGCAGTTTAATTTTTCATGTTCGCTTTATGCCTGTTGCTGCTTCGGCTGGCGGCATCAGAAATACTCACCCTACAACAAGTAGGGTTGTGTTTTCTTCTTTGCCATCCTCGTCCTCACTACGACCTAAATGGGAACAGAAAATATTAAAATGCTCTAGTACAAGCCGAGATTTTCCTGCTCGCCGAAGATAATATTCATATTTTGAATTGCCTGACCCGATGCGCCTTTGACAAGATTATCAATCGCAGAGAAAGCCAGAATTTTGCCTTTTGCACAGGTTGCAAAAACATGGCAGTAGTTCGTTGCAGCAACATCTTTAACAGCTGGCGCTGAATCGCATACCTGTACGAATTGCTCATCAGCATAAAAACTGCTATACAATTTTGCCAGTTTTTCACTACTGACATTTGCCTTTGGCTGACAATAAACCGTTGAAAGAATCCCCCTGTCAAAAGCTCCAACGTGGGGTTGAAATAAAATTTTAACTTCGCAGCCGGCCAATTCGCTCGCAATTTGTTCCATCTCCGGCATATGGCGATGCGAGCCGATTCCATAGGCAAAGATATTTTCATTCATATTCGGAAAATGAAATTTGCTCGAAGGATTTTTGCCCGCTCCAGATGAGCCGGTTACGGCATTGACAATAATCGAATCAGTTTCAATCAGCCCTTCTTTAAGCAAAGGCGCTATAGCCAACAATGCCCCTGTCGGAAAACAGCCGGGATTGGCAATTAGATTTTTGCCTTTGATTTGGTTACGGAATAATTCAGGCAAGCCATATACAGCATCTTTCAGATTTTCAGTATCGGTATGTTTTACCTGATAAAATTTTTCGTAGAGAGCAGCATCTTTGATTCGGTAGTCAGCACTAAAATCAATAACTTTCAATCCTGCAGCGAGCAGTTTTGGCACAAAGCCCATCGAGACCTTATGCGGCAAACAACATAAAGCTACATCAGAAGATTTTTTAAGTTGAGCGAAATCAAGCGGCTCAATTTGCAGATTGCAGCGGCCTTTGAACTGACCGAAAATATCACCAACAGCCCCGCATTCATCCGGCAGTGCTGTCAGGTAAGTAAGCTCAGCTCTTTTGTGCTGAAGAACAATCCTTATCGCTTCAGCGCCCGTATATCCGCTGGCCCCAATAATAGCTACACGTATCATATCTCGTATCTCGAAATGACAATAACTGCGAACAATGAATTACGAACAACCAGCCGATTATCGTTTTGAGAACTGGAATTTTTTTCTTGCACCCTTTTGGCCCGGCTTCTTTCTTTCAACCATTCGCCCGTCACGTGTAAGAAATCCACTATCACGAAGTACCTGGAGATGATTTGGCTCGTAATTTTTCAATGCCCTTGCTATTCCAAGAAGAACAGCTCCGGCCTGACCTGTCGTTCCGCCGCCTTTTACATTGACAAAAATATCAAATGATTTCTCCCCATCAACTATTTTTAACGGAGCCATAACCGAATTTCTGTCCTGCCGGCTGCAAAAGTACTCTTTGAGTTCTTTTTTATTGATGAGCATTTTTCCATCGCCGGGTTTAATTCGTACACGAGCAACAGAGCTTTTCCTTCTTCCGGTTCCCCAAAAGAAACCACCTTTGTCAGGCGTCTGCTTTTTAGTCGGTGCCGCTACCGGCTGCGCAGCAGGTATATTTATACTTGATTCAGCAATTGGATTATCAGTTGTAACTTCTGCCATAATCTATCTTCTCTCTTAAAACAATTCGATTTTTTCCGGCTTCTGTGCCTGATTGTCATGCTCGCAGCCGCGATAAACTTTCAGCTTCTTCAGCATAGCTCTGCCAAGTTTATTCTTTGGCAGCATACGTCTCACCGCTAACTCAATAACTTTTTCGGGCTTCTTTGCCATCATATCGGCAAAACTGACAAATTTGTGACCACCGGGGAAATACGTATAGTAGTCGTATTCCTTCATTTCAGCTTTTTTGCCCGTAACGACCACTTTTTCAGCATTCAACACTATAACACAATCACCCGTATCCACGTGCGGCGTATAAGTTGGCTTATGTTTGCCCATCAATATTGGTGCAATTTTCGCAGCCATTCGGCCAAGAATTGCCCCATCAGCGTCCACAAGCAGCCATTTATGTTCAACTTGCTCTTTTTTTGCAACAAAACTTTTCATACAAACACTCCAGATTCGCCACGGAAAAACCAGCATAGTAGCGAATTCACATAAATTGTCAAACTAATTTTATTTGTTCACCCCCAAAATCACTCTTTTGGGGCATCATCAGCTGCTTCATCGGCTCCGGCTGTTTCCTCTGTTTCAGCATTACTTTCCTCGGCAGCTTTGGCTGGTTCTTCAACCTTAGTTTCTTCTACAGTTGGTTTTTCCTCAGCACCATCTTTAGCTGCTTCCTCAACCTCAACCGCAACCGCCGGCTTTTCTTCGTCAGCTGGTTTTTCTTCTGTCTCGGCCTGTGATTTTGTAACATTATCCACATCCAAATTAGAAAGAACCGTTTGAACGGCAACCGGCCCCTGTTTTTCTTTTGCCGGTTCCGCTGATTCGGGAGCATCTTCATTTTCTTCAGCTGCCCATTGAGCCCTTCGCAAACTAAGACCTATTTTACGGGCCTCAATATCAACCTTTAGAATCTTGACTTCGACCTCGTTTCCTTCTTTGACAATATCAGCCGGCTCGTCTATTTTGTGGTCAGCAAGCTCGGAAATATGCAGCAATCCTTCCAGTTCCGGCTCAAGCTCGACAAAAGCCCCAAAATTCGTAAGCTTTGTAACTTTACCCTTGATAATATGTCCCGGAATATATTTTCCCGGAATAGCGTGAAGCCACGGGTCTTCTGTCAGCTGCTTTACGCCGAGAGACACTCTTTGTCTTTCCTCATCCACTTCGAGAACAACGCATTCTATCTTCTGATCTTTTTGCAGTGCTTCGCTTGGATGATTGTATTTTCTCGTCCAGCTCAAATCTGAAATGTGAATCATTCCATCAATTCCGTGTTCCATTTCAACGAACGCGCCAAAATTGGTTAAGCTTCTGACATTGACGGTAACAACTGTTCCCTGCGGATATTTTTGCGAAGCAATCGTCCAGGGATTCGTCTCGGTTTGTTTTAGTCCGAGTGAAATTTCCTGTTTTTCCCTATTCACACTTAGAACCACGGCATCTACTTCATCGCCGAGGTTAAGCATTTCATTTGGGTGCTTGAGCCGTTTTGTCCAGCTCATCTCGCTGATGTGAATCAAGCCCTCGATTCCGTCTTTAAGCCGAACGAACACGCCATACTTCATAACGTTCACGACAATTCCTTTAACCTTCGTTCCTATCGGATAGTTGGCTTCAACATCCTCCCATGGACTTGAGGTCTTCTGTTTTAGGCCAAGCGATACTTTTTCATTTTCCTTATCAACTCCGATGACAACACAATCGAGTTCCTGGTCGAGTTTGACTACTTCCGATGGATGTGAAATTCTTCCCCAGCTAAGATCGGAAATATGCAGCAAACCGTCCAGGCCGCCAAGATCGACAAATACGCCGAAATCTGCGATATTTTTGACAATACCCTTCCGGATTTGGCCGACTTCGATTTCAGCGAGAATCTTTTCTTTGCTTCCCTTACGCTGCTCTTCGATAAGCTTTCGTCTTGATATAACTATATTATGGTTTTCAACATCGATTTTCAGAATTTTGCATTCAATTTCTTTTCCGATGAATCGACTGATGTCGCCCGGCTTTCTAATATCAACCTGCGAAGCCGGCAAAAATACTGGTACGCCAATATCGACAAGCAAGCCGCCTTTAATTCTTCTTATGACTCTGCCAGTAACAACATCGCCTTCCTGGCTCGTTTCTATAATCCTTTCCCAGCCCCTGATGCGATCTGCCTTTCGCTTACTAAGCTGGATAAGTCCGCCTGTTGTATCGCTGTCTTCGAGAAGCACTTCGATTTGTTTACCCTGCTCAATTTCATCAGGACTGTCGAATTCGCCGGCATCAACAACGCCTTCGCTTTTCAAGCCGATTTCGATAATAACATCATTACCGATTTTCGATATGATTGTTCCCTTGAGAATTGCTCCCGGCAGGCGTGAATCGACCTTTGATATTAGAGCTTCTTCGAGAAAATCATTTTCTGTTTGCCCGAACATCTCGTTGATTTGCTCATCGAGTGCTTCAGCCGACATTCCCAATTTGTTGACTATATTTTTATCTACCATAAACTAAAAGTTCCTCTGTGGAGTCTTTCATTCTGGCCGGCGGCGCCCCACATTTACGCTGTCCGACTCTAATACACCATTAACAATTATTTTCAGCTGACCAGACAGCCAGCTACAGTAACGATTTCTAAGAAAAATCAGCTTTATTTCTTAGATTTTCTTCAGTTTTTCGACAAATTCCGAGATTATCCATTCCGGAGTCGATGAGCCGGCTGTAACGCCGGCTGTTTTCCTGCCAAAAACCATCTTTCTATCAAATTCACGCCAATTTTGCAAGTGAAACGTTTGACTATTATATTTTCCACAAAGTTCAGCCAATTTACGCGTGTTGGCGCTTTTTAATCCGCCAAGCACAAACATCACATCTACTTTTTTGCACAGCTGCACCGCTGATTCCTGCCTTTTGGTAACTTCTTTGCAGAGCGTATTTATTACCTTTAATTCACCAAAACTCTCTTTTGCGATTGCTCCTATCATTTTGCCAAAGTATTGCGGCCCTTGTGTGGTTTGGCAGACGATACCAAGTTTACTGTCTTTACTTAGTTTGCGTAAATCTGAATCTTCGGAAATTACGACGACATTTTTGCAGCAGCCGACTACCGCTTGCACTTCAGGGTGATTTTTGTCTCCTATTACGACAACTTTATATCCGTCTTTTTCAAACTGCATTGCTATTTGCTGAACCCTTTTAACGAGTACGCAGGTTGCATCTACGATATTGAGTTCTTTTTTTCTGATTTTTTCTATTTGTTCAGGTGCCGCTCCATGCGAACGGATAAGTACTGTTCCTTTTTGTTTGCTCGCTGTAAATTTTGCTGGTATTTCTTCGATTGTTTCTATGGTTTTGAGGCCGACTTTTGCAAGCTGCTCGACAACATCTTTATTATGAATAATTGGTCCGAGACAATAGACATTGTCTTTTTTGGCGAGTATTTTTTCAGCTGTACTGATAGCGTTTCTAACGCCGGGACAGAATCCGCATTTTTGTGCAACCATAACTTTCATAATAAACCTGCGAACTAATCTAACAGAAAGCTGTGTTTTTAGCGAGAAGTTTTGTCCTGCTTTAAGAGTATGACTCAAAATAATAAAAGTAATGGCTATTTGCAAATCAGCAAACTTTTCTGTAATTTCAACGTTTTTACTTGACAAATCCCCCCCCCTTAGTTTTATTCTTGTGTATTCTAAATTCAATCATGGGAGGGCAAAACGATGCTCAAAAAAACTTTTCTTATTTCTTCAGTTCTATTCGGCTTTGCGTTCTTCACGATAGAAAATTGCCTCGCTGAAACAGCAGATGAATTAGAAACACAAAAACAACTTGTCATTTCGTATATCACCGACGGCCAACAACAACAGGCAGAAACGGCTATTCAGGAACTACTCGACAACTTCGGCCAAAACGAAAATAT
>JAGLSG010000105.1 GCA_023135865.1 Planctomycetota bacterium
AGATTTCCAAATGAATGCGTAAGGCATAAAATCGTTGACCTCATCGGAGACCTTGCTCTCGTGGGCAGAGCTGTCAAGGGAAGGGTTGTAACATATAAAAGCGGCCATTCACTAAATCAAAAGCTGGCTATAAAATTATATGAGGCGGCAAAACAGCAGGACAGAATAGGAAAAACAGGAACTGATGCACTTCTTAGTATTAGCCAAATCTCAAAAATTCTGCCACATAGATACCCATTTTTGCTGGTGGACAAAGTTATTGAAATTGAGGGCGAAAGAAGAATAAAAGGAATAAAAAATGTAAGTTTTAACGAGCAATTTTTTCAGGGACATTTTCCAGGAACGCCGATTATGCCGGGCGTGCTTATAATAGAAGCAATGGCGCAGGTGTCTGGGTTGCTGTTCGCACAAAAACTTGAACATACAGGTAAACTTGCAGTACTGCTGAGTATGGATGGTGTGAAATTGCGAAAGGCCGTTGTGCCGGGAGACCAGCTCATTCTCATATCCGAAGCAGTAAGAATGAAAGAGAGAATGGCAAAGTGTAAATGCAAAGCAATGGTAGGGCAAAGCATAGTAGCTGAAGCACAAATTAAATTTATGCTCGTCGATGATGAAAAATTGCAAAAAACGTAAAACAAGTTAAATGAAAGATATCAAAATTATGCAAATCCATCCCAATGCAGTAATTCATAAAAGTGCAAAATTGGCAGAGGACGTAACAATTGGCCCTAATTGTGTTGTTGGGAGCGGAACATCAATTGGCGAAGGAACCCTGCTTGACGCAAATGTTGTGGTTGGAAAAGATGTAACAATCGGAAAAAACAACCACTTTTTTGCTAATTGTGTTATTGGAGGTATGCCGCAGATATTAGGGCTAAACGCAGATTCGCCGATAGGACGGCTTGCAATTGGCAACGACAACACTATTCGTGAACAAGTAACTATTCATCCGAGTATTTACAAGGATGACCAGACAGAAATAGGGAGTAATAATCTGCTTATGATTGGCGTACATATTGGCCATGATTGCAAACTCGAAGATAAAATCGTTATGAGTAATTATACGCAGATAAGCGGGCACTGCAAAATAGGAACAGGCGCATGGCTTAGCGGAATGGTGCTTATGCATCAGTTTGTAACAGTTGGAAAATGGTGCTATGCAGCAGGGCTGGCGGGGATAAATCATGATGTACCGCCGTTTATGATAGTTAGCGGACACTATCCGCAAAAAGTACGAGGAGTAAATAAAAGAGGTTTGATAAGAGCCGGATTAAACGAAAAAGAGCAGCAGAATATTCTCCAGGCATATAAAAAGTTATACCGTAAAAAAGGAACGCTTTTGGAAAACGCAAAACAACTGGTCGCTGAAAACCAAATCGATGAAAACGTCAGGGTGATGGTTGATACGATTATAAATAGTAACAAACACAGATTTGGCCGATACCTCGAAACGTTCAGGCACTAAAAGATAACAATTCTCAATACAAAAGGATTTTAATACAAAAATGAATGATGCAAAAATACGTACAGCTGTTATTGGTGCCGGAAAAATGGGCGCTATTCACACCAAAGTTTATAGCGAGTTGCCGCAAAGTGAGCTTGTTGCGGTTGTGGATACAGATGCAAAAAGAGTGAAGCGGCTTTCAGGAAAATATAATTGCGAGGGCTTTGCCGATTACAGGGAACTGCTCGGAAAAGTTGATGCTGTGACTATAGCAACGCCAACAGCAGCTCACTATGAACTGGCCAGGTTTTTTATCGAAAATAATATTGCGGTTATGATTGAAAAACCGCTGGCTGCCAACGTTGAAGAAGGAAAAAAAATTGTCGAATTGGCAAAGAAGCAAAATTGTATTGCAGCTGTAGGCCATTCCGAGCGTTGTAATCCGGTTGTGCAGGCGATGAAACGACTTGATATCGAGCCGAAATTTATCGAGGCAAACCGCATAAGTCCGTATCCGTTCCGCTCAACGGATATTGGCGTGGTACTCGATGTGATGATTCACGATATAGATATAATTTTGTCCATGGCTGAAAGTAAAATAAAGAGAGTGGATGCGGTTGGCGTAAATGTCATAGATGAAAATGAGGATATTTGTAATGCGAGGATTGTTTTTGAGAATGGCTGTATCGCAAATATCACGGCTTCACGGCTGGCGATGAAGACGGAGAGAAAGTTACATGTTTTTAGTCGGCAGGCATATTTGAGCTTGGATTATTTCAAAAAGTATGGAATTGTTGTTAAAGCTGACCCCAATATCGATATTGCAGAGAAGGTTCGAAACCTGCGAGATAGTGAAGGGTTTGAGTTGCTTAAAGTTAATTGGCCGGATTTGCTGCATATCGAAGAACTCAAAATAGATGATAAAGAGCCGTTGCGACTTGAGCAGGAACAATTCTTAAAAGCTGTAGCCGATAAAACACTAAAGCCGGAGGTAAGCGCCGAAGAAGGACTTGCTGCAATGCAGTGTGCTGAGATGATTCTTGAATCTCTGAAAAAACATAAATGGGATTGATGACAAAATTAATAATTAAAGGAAATGTTTTATGGATGCTAAGTTTAAGCTGGGTTTGTTATTGATGGTTTTTGCTGGTGTTTTTTTGACATCTGGATGCGAAAAGAAAAAAGATGTGATTGCAGAAAAAGAAATTGAAAAAAACACAATCAGCAAGAAAGCAGAACAGATGGATAAAAAAACAGCAGCGGTAAAACTGGAAACAAATATGGGTGACATTATTATTGAGCTTAATGAAAAATTGGCACCAGTTACAGTAGAGAACTTTCTAATATATGTGGAAGAAGGTTTTTACGACGAGACTATATTCCACAGGGTTATAGCAAACTTTATGATACAAGGCGGTGGTTTTGCAGTAGATATGGTTCGAAAACAAACGCATTCGGCGATAGTCAACGAAGCTGAAAACGGCTTGAAAAACGAAAGGGGAACAATTGCTATGGCTCGAACAAATGACCCCGACAGTGCCACAAGTCAGTTTTTCATCAATCATAAAAATAATTCCAATCTGGACTATACCAGCAGCCGAAATCCCGGATATGCGGTATTTGGAAAAGTGGTCGAAGGTATGGATGTAGTGGATAAAATCGCATCTGTAAAAACAACGGTTCGCAGAGGTATGCGAGATGTTCCAGCTGAACTAGTTGTAATCAAGTCGGCTAAAATTGTAACCGATTTCTAATTTCTAAGTTTTCAGTTTTAATTCGCTGACTGTTTTGTGGGCAAGGCGAGTCGGCTCGGGCAGGCGGTATTTAACGCTGCAGCTAAGTGTAATTTCAATCGCATCTTTTAACGTGTATTTGTTGCCAACCGAAATGAAAACAGGCTTGATATTACTGCGCGTTCTAACTACTGCACCGAGGGTTTCACGTTTATCTTTCAGTAAATTATATCCTCCTTTTTCCAGTGACGGGTTTTCAAAGTAGCCGGTTAATCGGCTTTTTGCACAGCCGATAGTTGGTTTGTCGAAAAACAATCCGAGATGTGCAGCTAAACCAAGCCGTCGCGGATGAGCGATGCCCTGGCCGTCGATGATAAACACATCGGGATTGCTCTTGAGTTTCTCAGTTGCTGAAAGCACAATCCAGACCGGCGACGAGTTTTGGATGTTTTTTAAGAGGTGTAAACTGCACTCTGCAAGCCAGCTTTTTTTGCAGTTTTATCGCATCTGAATAAGACAAATTCCAGTTGTGTAATTTCTTTATTTGCACAATACCCTTTAAGGTAATTTTGCTAGTTTTTCTTCAAGGTTACTTGCCGGCGTGAAATACCATGTTCTTCCAATCTTGCTACTTTTGAGCAAGCTGCGATTTTCCAAGTCAAGCAAATCAGTTCTGGCTGTTTGATAAACAACGTTGTGATTTATTTGGTGTGATTTTATTGTGTACTTCTGATGTGGGTGACGGAGTGCGTGGCTGACAAGGGCACGTTGGCGATGATTGAGTACGACTATGCCTCGCAATCGACTTTCAATCGCTTGTAGCCGTTTAGTTTTACGTTCAATGTATCCATAAAGTTCTTTGATTGCTTTTTGGATTACTTCAAGGTGATAAATGATAAAGTAAGTCAGATCGTTGTCATCAGTCTCCGTATAAAGGAAAGCACGACCATACTTGGCGGGAGCCTTAACAATAATCTGTGAAATGGATACGAATTCAAATAGCCAGTATCTGTGCCATAACATTGACCAATAAAATAAAGCCCTTGCTGTTCTGCCGTTACCATCGACAAATGGATGATCGTAGGCCAGCCAGAAGTGTAGAATGATTGACCGTATTACGGGATGAATGAAATAGTCAGGGCCTTTTCCATTGGCAAAATCGCACATGGCAGTCATTCTGTCTTCAAGTTGATTTGCTGGAGGTGGTTCGTGCATAACTTCATTATACATATCATAAACAGCTATAGGTTCGTTGGCCCTGCGGAATCGCCCTGTTGCGGATGAATCGTCTAGTGTTTTATCTGTAATGAGCTGGTGAATCTTAAAGACCAATTCTTTAGACAAAGGTTCGTCTTTAAGTTTTTCTATTCGCTTCATAGTGGAAAAATTATTGAGTATCATTTGTTCGCTCTTGTCGCAGGGCAGCCGGCCTGTCTGTATCATCTCTTTGGCAACAAGTCGCGTTGTTGTTGCTCCTTCAAGTTGACTGGAAGTAAATGCTTCCTGTATTAGCGTATTCACATAATATCGGTTCTTTGTCTCGGTTTGTCTTATTTGCTCAGGTATTTGGTTAAATGTAGCTATAGATTGATCAATTTTGTGTAGTATTTCTATTATGTCATCTGTTATTAGATGCTTAAACGGTTTTTGGTTTTTATCGTTCAGCAGTAATTGTTTGAATAGGTTTTCCCGTTGTTGTTTGATAGCGAGCCACCACTCTTCGTGTGATAATTCTTTTGGTGGTGAATAATACTGTAGTTTGTCCCAATGAATGTATTTTCCTTTGGTTAAACGACTGGGACTTGCTTTAAAGATGGCCTCAAAACGTTCTGGGTTTTTCTTAATCTGTTCCCAAAGCTTTTTCTTGTCTGGAGGTGTTTTTGGTACTTTCATTGTTGTATTCTCTTTAATATTAAGTAGTTGCGAATATACTAATAATTAAGAATTAGTGTATAAAACAACTTCGGCTTTGTCAAATACTAAATTTAGAAGTTTAGTATTAAATTAGTATATGGACAGATGAACGGAGTATATTCCGATAAAATAAGATATACTGCTATTTTGCACTACTTCTTGGAATTCTGGAGGGAAAACATTTCATATCTTTGTAGTATTTTGTTACAATAATTAGTTTGGATTATTGTGGAAATTTCCGCAGGGCTACAACAAGCGGCTACGAAGAGAAAGTATGGCTAAAAAGGCAAAAAAAACGATTAAAATAACCGGAGCTGCTGAGCACAACTTAAAAGGTATTTCGCTTGAAATTCCACGTGACCAATTGGTAGTTATTACCGGAATAAGCGGTTCAGGAAAAAGCTCACTTGCTTTCGATACGATTTATGCCGAGGGCAGAAGGAAATATGTCGAATCGCTAAGTGCTTATGCACGGCAATTCCTCGAACAAATGCAAAAGCCAGTAGTTGAAGATATTACAGGACTGCCGCCGACTATAGCAATAGAACAGCGAAGCGCCAGCAGTAATCCACGTTCAACTGTGGCCACAACTACAGAAATCTACGATTATTTCAGATTGTTTTTTGCGCGAGCCGGTCAGCCGCATTGCTGGGTGTGTGGAAAACCAATAAGTAGTCAGTATTCATCGCAAATAGTTGAATCAATACTCCAGCGTGAAGAGGGAACGAAAATCCAGATTTGTGCTCCAATGATTCGCGGCAAAAAAGGTGAACACAAAGATGTATTCAGCAATATACAGCGAGAAGGATTTGTAAGAGTGCTTGTCAATGGTGAAGTCTGCGACCTGAGAAATTCAGCCAAAATAAATCTGAATAAAAATAAAAAACACGACATAGCAGCTGTTGTGGATAGATTGATTATAAAAAAAGGCGCAGAAATTAGATTAGCTGATTCAATAGAGACAGCTTTGAAACTGGCTGATGGAGTGGTTTTGGTACTGCTGGCCAAACCAGAAGCAGAAAATGGCGAAAGCCGGAATAATAAGTGGGAGAAAATTGTCTACAGTGAAAAATTTGCTTGCCCGCAGCATCCGCAGGCATCACTTGAAGAGCTTTCGCCAAGATTATTCAGTTTTAATAGTCCATACGGTGCCTGCCAAAGCTGCGATGGTCTCGGAACAATACTGGAATTCGACCCTGATTTGATTGTGCCGGATAAAACCAAATCGCTTGAAAATGGTGCTATCAGCGCTTGGCGAAAAGGCGGAAAGAGAATGAATATTCTCTATAACCGACTTACAAAAAAATTCTGCAGCAAAGTTGGAATAAATAAAGCAGTGCCTTTTGAAGAGATACCAGAAAATATAAAAAAAATTCTTATGTACGGAACTACACTGGAGGATGCGAAAGAATACGGTTTGAAATTCGAGGGTGTTATTCCGAATCTTCTCAGGAGATGGAATGGTACTACCAGTGAATACGTAAAGCAAAGATTGCACAGCTATCTTTCGGAGCAGCCGTGTCGAAGTTGTCTTGGTACGCGGCTAAGGCAGGAAGCGGCGGCAGTAACTATAGCAGAAAAAAATATTCATCAGCTGACATCGCTTAGCATCGAAAAAGCGATTGTTTTTTTCAGGCGGCTTAAATTAGACCAGGAAAAAACCATTATAGCTGCACAAATACTGAAAGAAATAAACGCAAGATTGAAATTTATGGCAGACGTGGGACTTGGATACCTCACACTCGACAGGAAAAGCAGTACTCTGTCCGGCGGAGAAGCACAGCGAATACAGCTTGCCACTCAGGTTGGCAGCGGTCTGGTTGGCGTATGCTATGTGCTGGATGAGCCGACGATTGGCTTGCATAAACGCGATAATAACAGATTGCTCGGCATATTGCAGAAACTCTGTAAGCTCGGCAATACCGTGATAGTAGTTGAGCACGATGAAGATATTATTAGAGCTGCTGAACATATTGTGGATATTGGGCCGGCGGCGGGAGCTCACGGCGGACAAGTCGTTGCTCAGGGTAATTACGATGACATCATTAATTGCAAGCAATCACTGACCGGTCAGTATCTAAGCGGAAAAAAAACCATCGGTTCACAAACCAAAAGACGCAAATGCAATATGACAAAAGCCATAGAGGTTAAAGGGGCAAGCGAAAATAATCTAAAAAATATAGATGTTAAATTTCCGCTCGGAGTTTTTACCTGCGTTACGGGTGTTTCCGGCTCAGGAAAAAGTACTCTTGTAACACAGATTTTACTAAGAGCCCTGAAACGAAAACTTTATGCCTCTCGCGAAAAACCCGGAAAACACAAAATTATTCTCGGCTCATCGCAAATCGATAAGATTGTGGAGATAGACCAATTACCCATTGGAAGAACGCCGAGAAGTAATCCGGCTACTTATACTGGCGTTTTTGACATAATCAGAAAATTATTTTCAATGACACGTGAGGCGAAAATTCGCGGATTTAAGCCTGGCAGATTCAGCTTTAATGTCAAAGGCGGACGCTGCGAGCATTGCAAAGGGCAAGGTACGAAAAAAATCGAAATGCACTTTTTGCCGGATGTTTACGTCAATTGTCAGCAGTGCAAATCGACGAGATACAATGCTGAAACACTGCAGATTACTTACAAAAACAAAAATATTGCAGATGTGCTGGATATGAGAGTGGAGGATGCTCTTAAATTCTTTGCCAATTTTCCAACGATTATTCGATTTCTAAAAACACTTAACGATGTTGGACTTGGTTATATTAAGCTGGGACAGGCATCAACAACTCTGTCTGGCGGAGAAGCTCAGCGCATAAAACTTTCCTCAGAACTTGGCAAAAATTCCACAGGCCATACTTTGTATGTGCTCGATGAGCCGACAACCGGATTGCATTTTGATGATATTCATAACCTTCTGAATGTTCTTCAGCGGTTATGCGATAAGGGCAACACCATAATAGTGATAGAGCACAATCTGGATGTTGTAAAAATGGCGGATTATATTATTGATCTTGGTCCCGAAGGCGGAGATGCCGGAGGCCGAATCCTTGCCAAAGGCAACCCTGAAGAAATATGTAAGAATGAAAAAAGCTATACGGCAAATTATCTTAGAAATAAATTGCAGAATACATAAAAAATACGGCAAGTAAAATTAGTCAACAGCTTCTACTTGCTCGATTTCCGGCATATGTTCTTTCAGTAAGCGTTCAACGCCCATTCTAAGAGTCATCTTGGCTCCCGGACAGCCGCGACAAGCTCCCTGAAGGCGAACCCTGATTTTACTGCTGCCGTTGCTGTCAACCAGCTCAATATCACCGCCGTGATTCTGGAGCATAGGCCGAATAATTTCAATTACCTTTTGAACTTTTGCTTCGAACGCCTGTTTTAGATTATCACCGCAACAGCCGCCGCAATCACATTTGTCAGACATAAAAATCTCCCTGGTAGCTTATTTCGTAGCTTCAAAACCTTATTTTGGCACCTATAATGCAGCGTAAATAAAGCTATGAAGCAGCTTGTAAAAAATACTAAGAAAAAGGATTATAGCGAAAATTTGCTTACAGGTGAATTAAAAAATTTTGTCAATAATAAATCGGGCACTGAAAAATATATCTATGGAAATTGCCGAACACAAAACGGTTAGCCGCAACGAATAAATTTGCAGCTTTGCTCTGGCCACAAAATAGATAATAGCAACGGAAATCGCAGAGAGCATATATAATTTTGCCGCTTCGACAAAAAGCATAGCATATTTATTTGTAAGGCCAGCGAATGTTTGAAAATATTTTGTTGCCAAAAGCAATGCCACAATAGCAAAAATTCCCATGATTATTGTTGTAAATAAAATCGGCTTTCTGTCAGAGAAGCCCGCTGATGTTAAATACGATATTCCTTTGCCAATTAGAACCGAACAACAAAGAACGGGAATCGCAATCCACATAAGCGGACTTACATTGCAAAAAGAATTACAAAAAGTCAATAGCGCTCCAATTGCAAATATAATTATTAAGCTAAATTGTCGTTTGCGGATAAGCACTAAAAAACCAAATATTAAAGCTGCCAGAGGAATGTGATAAAAACCAACAAGGACGGAACTGTGATTTACGGCTACAAGCGGAAACAGCAATCCTGTCAAATCAGCAAGATACAATCGTTCCTGCAAGGCCATTGGGAAAAATCGCATACGAGCAAACAGTGTAAAAAAAAGAATTATCGCGAGAAATGGCAGAGCTGCAAAAAGTGAGCCCAAATAATGCCGCTTGGTTCGGGTAATAAATGCAGCAGGGCAAAACAGCCAGCCGATTGCAGCAGATAGAAAACCGATAGCTGGATGATAGTTCGTTAAGCTAAGTACAAATGGGCCAAAGCCATAAATTGCTCCTGCAAAAAGCGAAGCGAAAAATCCCCTAATCCATAGTCGGCTAAGAGTAAAACATCCAAGAGCAGCAAGGCCGGAATTTACAACAAACAAATACTCCAACGGCTTGAAATGCCTGAAATATGGCTGATAAAGATAAATGGCAAAGCCAGCATAAATGGCCGCCGCCGCTGTGAACTGGCTGTATTTTGAGTTTGGCATTTCGAGTTATTCGAGAATGACTTTGCCGCTGCCCTTGGTAATGGTGCCGAGCTGATAGACATGCTCGCCATATTTTGTTAGTTTGCCAGAGACGGAATCGGCAAAATCCTCAGCTACAATTAACACGAACCCTATACCCATATTGAAAACTCTAAACATCTCAGCTTCTTCAACAGGGCCTTGCTTTTGCAGAAATGTAAATATGTTGTTTATTGGCCAACTTGATTTTTTT
Source organism: Planctomycetota bacterium (assembly GCA_023135865.1). Lineage (GTDB taxonomy): Bacteria > Planctomycetota > Phycisphaerae > Sedimentisphaerales > Anaerobacaceae > JAGLSG01. The sequence continues at coordinate 9,906 of JAGLSG010000105.1, forward strand.
ATGACAGCGTTACAATTTTTTGACAGTACTCGCGGAATATTTCCCACAAGACCGCCACCAGTAATATGTGCCATAGCGTGAACGATTTGTTTTACTTTGTATTGAGCAAGCAGCTTTATTATTGAGCGGACGTATATTTTTGTCGGCTCAAGCAGGACATTACCAAGCTGGTGACCTTGGAGTTCGTTGGGTTTATCTGTTAATTTAAAAGCTGATTTTTTAAAGCAGATATTATGAACAAGAGAATAGCCGTTGCTATGCAAGCCACTTGAGGCAAGACCAAGAATTTTATCGCCTGGTTTTACGGCATTGCTTGTGAGAATTTTTTTGCGTTCTATGACACCTACCGCAAAGCCGGCTAAATCGAAATCATTTTTACGGTATGTGCCCGGCATCTCAGCAGTTTCACCGCCGATTAATGCGCAATCAGCCATACGACAGCCAGCAGCTATGCCTTTTACCAGTTTTGCTATTTCTTTGGGAATCAATTTGTGGACAGCGATATAATCCAGAAAAAACAGCGGCTCTGCGCCGCCGACAAGCATATCATTAACACTCATCGCAACCAAATCGATGCCGATGGTATCAAATTTTTTCATTTTCGCAGCTAATTGAACTTTGCTGCCAACGCCGTCGGTACAAGCTACAAGAACAGGGTTTTTGTAATTTTTTTTGAAGAGTTTTTCATCATAATCCAGCCGAAAAAGTCCCGCAAATCCACCTTTTACTTCAATGACTCTTGGCCCGAATGTTTTGGCGACATGCGAATAAATCTGCTCTACCATTTCATCGTTGGCATCTATATTTACGCCGGATTGTTCATAGCTTATGTATTTTGACATTGTTCTTGATTCTCAACTTTAAGCATCGATTTCATCGAACATATGTAACTGGTAGTGTTCCATAGAGAATTTGTTCATTGCAATATCTACGGGTATTCTGTATTTGCCGCTCCAGCAAGCGGTGCAGTAATTTTCCTGCGGTTTTATGGCGCAGGACAGCAAACCTTCAAGTGAACAGTAACCGAGAGTATCTACATTAAGAAACTTCCTGATTTGTTCTACGCTTCGGTCGTTTGCAATTAGTTCTTCTTTGGTCGGAAAATCCACGCCGTAAAAGCATGGATATCTTATCGGGGGGCAGCTGACTCTCATGTGAATCTCTTTTGCACCGGCTTGACGCAGTGCTTCGATTTTACTCTTTGTGGTTGTGCCGCGAACAATCGAATCGTCCACAACTACGATTCGTTTGTCCCTGACAACTTCTTTTACAATAGCTAATTTTAATTTCACTTCCAGCTCCCTTGATTCCTGGCTGGGCGAAATGAATGTTCTTCCCACGTAATGACTGCGTACCAAACCCATATCAAATGGTGTTTTGCTCTCTTCGGAATAGCCGATTGCTGCGGATGTCCCTGAGTCGGGCACGGGTATTACTACATCGGCATTTTTTACGGGATGTTCAATAGCGAGCTGTTTGCCGACTTTTTTTCTGAATTCGTGTACGTTCTGACTGAAAAATGATGAGCTTTGCTTGGCAAAATAGATATGCTCAAAAATGCAGTGTGCCGGAGTTATAGAATCTGGCTTTACAAAGAATCTGCTGTGTAGTCCATTTTTGTCCAGCCGAACGATTTCGCCCGGCTCAACTTCACGAATAAATTTTGCTCCAATTACGTCAAGGGCACAGTTTTCACTGGCAACTATATATGCACCAGCTTGAGTTTGGCCGATGCACAAAGGCCTTATGCCGTACGGATCACGAGCCGCTTCAATATAATCAGGAAATAAAAATAACAGACAATACGCACCCTGTAAATGATTAAGGACATGCGCCAGCGGATCGGGCTTGCTTACATGGCTGGGTTTAGCCAATAAGTGAGTGATTATTTCCGTATCGCAGGTCGATTTGAAGATGCTGCCGTAGGCCTCATATTCATCACGAAGTAGTGAAGCGTTTATGAGATTGCCATTGTGCGCAATAGCAACCTGGCCGCGGGAGTATTCACTCAAAATCGGCTGGCTGTTAATGGAACTGCTGGAGCCGGTGGTTGAGTATCGAACATGGCCAATGGCAATAGGGTTAGATAATTTTTCAAAAACAGCAGAACCTCTGCGAAAAACCCTTTTTACTGTGCCCATGCCAGTGTAGCAGCGAATGAATTTGCCGTCGGAGGAAGCAATTCCAGCCGATTCCTGGCCGCGATGCTGGAGTGAATGAAGGCCAAAATAGGTTTTGTTAATGGCTTCACTGTCGCCGAAAATTCCAAAAAGACCACAATTTTCTTTCTTATCTGATGTCATATCTCAATTTTTAACCAACTCGTTGCTAATTGTCAATCGACAATCGCAGATGGAAAATAAAATCTTGACTTACGCATCTTTTAAACGAATAATAGCGGCTCAAAAATGGCAACTATTTGACCACTTAATCTAATTGAAAGGATTATATTATGACTACAAGAAGTTACGCTTTTGGTTTGGCAGCTTTGATTTGCCTTGGCGTTATTTTTTCTGCGAGCTCTCCAGCAGCTGAAAATGACGCAAACAGCCCTGTGTCTGACCCGAATGCAGCTATTAAAAGCATGCCGAAAATTATTGTTATGGTTAATGGTATTGATATTACCCAGCAGCAGGTAGATGTTGAGATTGCTCCGCAGCTTGAACAAATGGTTAAGCAGCTACCAGCTCAGTTTGTTGAGCAGTATAAAAAGCAGCTCGAAGCTCAGGTCGTTGACAAAATGGTAGTAGAATTGCTTTTGGATGAAAAGG
>JAGLSG010000106.1 GCA_023135865.1 Planctomycetota bacterium
TCTTTTCGATATAATTTTCATCAAACCCTTCAGCTGCCTGCGGTACAACTTTTACGCCCTTCGGCTTACCCTTTGACAAATGCGGAATATTAACATTTATTACATCGCCCTTTTTTACCGGCATAATTTTTTTGAGAATTCCAATGCAGTGTTTCGCAGCACTTTCAAAATCCATTTCATCTTCAAAAGCCAAACTCATCGCAACAGACCCAATTCCCATAAAGGCCCCTTCAATTGCAGCTCCCACGGTTCCCGAATAATTAATATTTATTCCGGCATTTGCGCCGTTATTTATACCGGCTACAAGCAAATCAAATGGCTTATCGGATAATTTCATACAAGCCAGTTTCACACAATCAGCAGGTGAGCCATGCACGCTAAAGCCGCTGAACAAACCTTCAATCTCAACTTTATTACAGACGAGCGGCTGACTGAAAGTGATGGAGTGGCTGGCCCCTGATTGGCTGTCAGCCGGAGCAACAACGGCAACTTCAACATCCGGCATTTTTATCAGTTCTTTGTAAATTGCCGCCAGACCTGGCGCAAAAATCCCATCGTCATTAGTCAGTAATATATGCATAATTGAAATTTAACCAAACTATTTTATTAAAGTTTTCTTTCGAGAATTTCCGCAACAACTTTCGGATTCGCTCTGCCTTTTGTTTTCTGCATTACCTGCCCGAGCAGAAATCCCTTAGCAGCTTTACTTTTTTTACCGCCGCTTTTAACATCTTCGACAGCTTTGGCATTTTCAGCAAGAATTTTTTCGACAATCACTTCGAGCTCAGCGGTGTCATTTTTTTGAATAAGATTTAATTGCTCAGCTATTACTTTCGGCTCATCCGCTGTTTGGGTCATTTTTTCCATTATGGTTTTAGCCGCTGTTGCGCTTATTTGACCGCCGTCAGCCATCTTGGCCAGCTTCGCCAGATTTTCAGCCGTTATGCCAAGTTCAGCTGCACTGCAATTTGCTTCGTTTGCCATTTTCAAACCAACCTGCGTTAGTAAATTACAAACACGTTTTGATTGTCCGCCGCTTTTAACTGCTTCTTCAAAGAAATCAGCTGTTGTGCGTTCAGCTGTTAAAACGCCCGCATCATAATCGCTCAAATCGTATTCATTTACAAATCGCAACTGCCTTTTTATCGGCATTTCACACAGGCCTGCTCGAATTTCCGCAAGCCAGGAATCCGTAAACTCAACCGGAACCAAATCAGGGTCGGGAAAATACCGGTAATCATTCGCCTCTTCTTTTTCTCTCTGCAAAACCGTTTTGCCAGCATCATCATCCCAGCCGCGAGTGGTTTTATTTCCTGTTTCCATCGTAATGCCGGTTCGGGAAAATTCGTCAAGCTGCCTTTGCACCTCATAATCCACGCTTCTTTCAATAGCGCGAAAACTGTTTAGATTTTTGATTTCCGCTATGGGCGTTTTATATTCTTTACCATCTTTTGTAATGTGCAAATTGACGTTCGGCTCAAACCGCATATGGCCTTTTTGCATATCTGCCTCGGATACGCCGAGATATCTAACTATTCTCTGCAATTCCACAGCGAGCGAGCGGACTTCAGCAGCGCTGCTCAAATCCGGCTCAGTAACAATTTCCAAAAGCGGCGTTCCAGCCCGATTCAAATCGACCTGTGAAAAATTGCCGGTAGTGTGAAGATTTTTCCCCGCATCCTCTTCGAGATGGGCTCTCGTTATTCTGATTGTTTTTGTTTGGCCGTTTTCCAAAGGTATTTCGATAAAACCGGCGGCGGCCAGCGGCAGGTCATATTGACTTATCTGATAATTTTTCGGCAGGTCGGGATAGTAATAGCTTTTCCTGTCCCACTTGGTAAATTTTGCGATTTTGCAATTAAGAGCCATCCCAGCAAGAGCTGAAAGTTCAACTGCCTTTTTATTCATAACCGGCAGCGAGCCAGGCATCCCAACACAAACCGGACAAACTCGGCTGTTCGCCCTTTCACCAAAGCTGATTGCGCAACTGCAAAACATTTTGCTCTTTGTCAGCAACTGAACGTGGATTTCCAACCCAACAATAATTTTATATTCGAGATTTTCCATTTTTCATTTATTAAATAATTGGCGGCCTTCTTTTGTGCCAATCAGTTTTGGATTCAAACATTCTTGCAATCCGCAACAATTTATCTTCACCAAAAGCCGGAGCCATTAATTGAAGACCAATCGGCAAATCATTTCCATCAAAACCACACGGAATACTAATCGCCGGAACGCCGGCGAGATTTGCAGCTATCGTATAAACATCCGAGAGGTACATTTTCAAAGGGTCATCCATTTTTTCACCAAACTTAAAAGCAGTCGTCGGGCAGGTCGGTATCAAAACGCAATCACATTTTTCAAAAGCCCTTAGAAAATCGCCGCGAATTAAATTCCTCACTTTCAACGCCTTCAAATAATACGCATCGTAATAGCCACTCGAAAGTGCATAAGTTCCGAGCATTATTCGCCGCTTGACCTCTTTGCCAAAACCAGCTGCCCGCGATTTGCAATACACATCGATATAATTTTCAATATCTTCCGCTCTATGGCCGTAATGAACGCCGTCGTAACGAGCAAGATTGCCCGATGCTTCAGCGGTAGCTACTATGTAATAAACTGCAACAGAATATTCCAGGTGCGGCATATCAATTTCAACAATTTCCGCTCCCATTTTTTTGTAAACTTCGATTGCCTCATTGATTGCCTTTTGAACATCACCGTCAGCTCCGGTATTAAATTGCGGAACGACAGCTATTTTCAGATTTCCAATTGGCTCGTCGATTTTTTCAAGGCAATCGCAAACAGGAGCTGTTTTTTCATCCACGCTCGTACTGTCAGCCGGGTCGTGTCCGGCTATGACATTCATCATCAAAGCAGCATCGGTTACATTTTGTGTTATTGGGCCAATCTGGTCTAAACTCGAACCAAACGCCACCAATCCAAAACGCGAAACTCTGCCATAGGTCGGCTTCAAACCCACCACTCCACAAAAACTGGCCGGCTGGCGAATCGAGCCACCCGTATCCGAGCCAAGTGCTGCAGAACACATCCCAGCTGCCACCGCTGCGGCTGAACCGCCACTGCTGCCGCCCGGAACGCATTGCGTATTCCAGGGATTAACCGTTTTGAGCAGAGCCGAATTTTCCGTACTCGAACCCATCGCAAACTCATCCATATTTGTTTTGCCGATTATTATTGCCCCTGCGGAAATCAATTTTTCAACAACGGTTGCATTGTAAGGAGCATGGAAATTTTCGAGCATTTTTGAAGCACAACTCGTTGCTCCGAAAGTCGTACACATATTATCTTTTATTGCAATCGGCGTGCCAGCCAAAATACCGGCTGATTTGCCTGTGGAAATTTTTTCGTCGAGCTGTTTTGAATTTGCAATGGCTTGCTCTTTGAATGTGCTAATGTATGAGCCGATTTTAGAATCGTTTTTCTCAATCGTATCAAACACAGCTTCGACAGCTTCGGCACTTTTAATGCGTCCAGCTGCAATATCATCTCGCAATTTTTTACAGTTACAATCCATAATCAATTATTGAATTAATTATTGTCAGTCCAAAATTTTCGGCACTTTGAAAAAATCGCCATCTGTATCCGGCGCATTTTCAAGTATTTTTTCTGTCCCAAGTGATGGTTTTGCGCAATCATCTCTAAGACAATTACTAATCGGCAGGCAATGCGCCAGCGGCTGAACGTCTGTCGTATCAAGCTGCTCCATCTTTTCAACGTAGTCGAGTATTGCACTCAATTGATTTGCAAATTCTGCAACTTCCGTTTCAGTCAATTCCAAACGGGATAATTTGGCAACTTTTTTTACGAGTTCTGCGTCAATTTTTTTGCTCATAACTTCTGCCATCCAAAAGAAAAAGCGAGGCAAAAAATTCGCCTCGCTTGTTTATGTACAAAATAGCATTGCGATAAACCTACGACTTACTATCTTCGGCAGCTGTATAATTTCGCTTGACCGGCTTTTGAACAAGCCCCATTCGAATCGCCTTGACCGAAACCCTGACTCTGCAAACCGTGCCGTCAATTACAGCTCGCACCTTCTGTATATTCGGCTTAAATTTTCTTTTTGTAATACCGGTAATTTTTTTACCAACACCGCCAAGATGCTTGGCCTTACCGCGTCTTGAAATACTATTTCCGCTGGTTGTGCGTTTACCGGTGAAAAAACAAACTCTTGACATCTTAAATATACTCCTAATCTATCCAATTGCTCGCAAATCATTTAAACTACAGTGATTCACAATCCAAAAAATTTAAACGCTAAGTGTACAATTTTTCATAGAAATTGCAAGAGTTATATGAAAAAAAGTATTTTCCAGCCATTTTCGACCAGTTATAACCCATTAATCAATACAACAAGCCCACATGACAATAATTTTGCAGGATTTTGAAAACCAAATTTCATCTTTAATAACTCAAACTGACCGATTCATAGTGTCATACCTGCAAAAGCAGGTATCCAGGAGCAAATCCATTGATTTGGATTCCCGCTTCCGCGGGAATGACAACTTCTTTTAAATTCCTATTTAATACTCACTTATGTTAAAATTCATCGCAAAAGTGGCCAGTTTGAGTTAATAATAAACGATAATCTCTTTTGACAGAGCCGGAATTTCAACCGTTTTTTCTCCAAATTGCTTCCAGCTTTTACCGTCAATTTTTACACTGCAAATATCTTTTTCGACCGGCAGATTCAAAATAAAACCGCCAGCAAAATCTTTTTCCGCAGTCAGATTCAGTTTCAAATAGCCGTCTTTCAAATGGCTCTGCAAACTATAACTAACCAACCCGAAAAAAGTCGGAGCATTTTTTATCTCTATACACTTGCCATCTTCAAGCCAATCCGGCGGAACGCACGAAAGAAGAATAATTTTTTCGTCCTTTTCGCGTAAAAGCATATCACGCAGCAAAAGTACATAGTGAGCTGCCACCCAACCGTGCGGAACATCACCAACAATTCCGCCATTATCGTCAACCGCTTTTAATCCCTTCTCATCGACCTTGCTCGGAATCGCCTCCATCCACGCGCCCGGACAGGATTGATGCTGCAAACTCCACTTGAGATTTTTAAGAGCCACGTCCTCCATCCCCAGCGAAATAAGCGGCCGGGCAAGTTTGATATTGTAGCCCCAGAAAAGATTTTCATATTCCACGAACCAGCCGCCATCGTATCCGGAAAAAGCACCTGCTTTTTCCCAATAACTCTGATAAGATTTCTTCATTCCATCGAGCGGTATTTCTATTCCCATCGCCTCGCCTGGAAAAAGAGCCGGCCGATGCGCCCAGGCCATTTGCGTTTCGCCCAAAATGCGATACAGCTGGTCAACTTTTCTGTATTTGGCCGGCCAATCGTCTGCAAAACCCGGATAAAAATCTGTTCCTTCACGTTTTTTTACCATCTCCATACTTACGAGAAGGCACTTTAACAAATCATTGTATTCATTTGTCAGCCACCGTAAATCGTCCGGCTTATTTAAAATTGCTGCTGATTCCATCGCTGCTTTAAGACCAATCAGCGACCACCAATTATCGACATACAAATAAGCAGGAATCGTAAAATTATCCTGACTTACGCTCTTCGGCAAGAGGCCGTAAGCAACAGTTCCCTTAAATTCCGGTTTCAACTGTTCGGCTCGCAACCGTTTTAGTATTTTGCTTTTTTCGAGCATACGCGGATAAAATTTTTCCAGCCAATCCACATCTTCATTCAGTTTATAATGCGAAAACAATGCGTAGATATTTCCGCCCAACTCATCGAGGTATTGACTGTCGGTATAGTTAAAATCTTCCACCGCAGCCCGAACCACATCCTTCAGGCCGACTTTGTCCAGTGCCTCAGCCATATCCGCAGCATCGTGTAGGAAAAAGTGATTGTAGGCCGACGGGCCGGGACAGAGCAAATCGCCATCCATCAGCAGCAGTAAATAATAAATTGAAGAATAAAAAACATCGCTGTAATTTTTGTCGGGCACATTCAATTCGAGCGGCACACGATTTTGCCAGTATTTTTTTACCGCTTCAAGATTGGATTCAAAATCAAGAGCAGCAATTAAGTCGGGTGGAAAATCTTCGCCCTCCCTCGCTGACGGCGAAAATAAATCCAAACTTTTTTCTTCTTTTGATTTTAATTTTATGTGATGAACCAGAGCCGCCTTTGCCTTGCCGCCGGGACTACTAACACAATCGCCCTTCTTTAGCAATTTCACATCAGCCCAATCTTGAATATCAGCTTTTTTGCCATCAGTGCTATAATTAGGTTTATCAGCTGCGGCGGATAAATATAATCCGTTTTTGCCGTTTATACTCACCCAGTTTCCGCCGTCATATTTTATTTCTCTGAGTTCTTTTTCGCCCTTTCTCGGCGAGACGGGATTTTCCCGCAATACCGTATAAAGCGAAACATTTTTATCTTCAGCAGAACTATTTTTTAGAGAAGTGCGGGCAAAAGTAACCTGTGCATCGCCCGGCAAAATATTGTGTGCAAATATAGTTGTAGTAACTTCAATATCATCAGCTGACCATTTAATTATATTTATCGGCAGCCGGCCATCCGCAAGCTGCCAGTTCGTATCCATCGTTTGAGGCGTATAAAGTTTTCCTTTAGCAGAATCCCACAGCCAAAAAGAAACCTGATACGGCCAGGGTTCGGGAGCGAAAGAGCCATCACATCCGGTAAAAGTTTTCCATTTCGACCTTTCGAGACAAACCAGGCCGCGCCTGCGGTCAAGAGCATTTGTCATAGCAGCATTCTCCCATTTTTCAAGACCAAGTTCCTTAATTTCGTATCCGTTATTATTAGAGGATTTATTTGCGACAATTCTAATAAACTTAACAGTCGGGATATTAGCGAAAATTTTATCCGACCTGCCATCACCTTTTGTCTCCTCACAAATCACCTGCCAATTTTTTCCATCTTTCGAGCTTAATACCTGATAGGAAACTGCATAATCTTTTCCCCAGTCAATTGAAATCGCCCCAAGCTGGCCGGCTTTTTTCATTTCTATTTGCAGCCACGAATCTTCCTTACGCTCACTGTGCCAGCCGGTCTCGATTTGGCCATCCATAACTTTATCAGCGACACATCTGGAAAGACAGGAAGAGGCGGTAAAAATCATTTCTTCGTCAGCTCCCTTTAGCGAAACCTCATACAGAGAATATCCCCAGCCGGTTCCGCGCTCTTTGAGTAATATTTTTATAAATCTCGCTGTTCTTTTGCTAAAATAAATATCATCAGCCAAGCCATTGCCTTTGGTGGTGGAATAAACTTTTTCCCATTTCTCGCCGTTACTGGAAAGTAAAATGTCATAGCTTTTTCCGTAGGCCGCCTCCCAGCGCAGAGTGAGACCGATTAGCTCTTTTTGTTCACCCATATCAATTTTAAGCCACTGCGGGTCAGAAAATTCACTGCCCCATCTCGTAGACATATCGCCATCAGCTGCTTTATCCGGAGTATTTTGAGAACCTTCGCAGGAGGACGCTTCAACTTTTATTTCTGCCGCCAAACCCAAATTAGAAAAGCTAAAGAAAACCAATAGAAAAAACAAAAAAGCAGCAACTGTAATTTTCATTTTGGTTTTACCTATCCTTCATTATTCTGACTGAATCAAATTTTTCAGCTGCAAATACTAAAAATACCAATAACAAAGGTAACCTCTAAAAATACGTTTTGTCATTGCGAGCAAAGTCTTGAGCCTATCGAAAGGCGCAGCGAAGCAATCTCGCCTTTGAAGCGATAACAGAGATTGCTTTGTCGTTTCACTCCTCGCAATGACATTTTTAGAGGTACTCTAAATTATTCACTGATTGTTTTTAGATACGCTATTTCAGTTTTTTTAAGTGCCCTGAATTTCCCAGAGCCGAGACCACGGCCATCGAGCCGTCCAATTTTGATTCTTTTAAGCGATTTAGCATCTAATCCAACTTTTGCGAGCATTCTGCGAATCTGACGATTCAGCCCCTGGCGAATGGTGATTTCCACAAGAGATTCTGCCCGACCTCGCTTCACTATTTTCACAGCTGCCGGCTGAGTTCTACCTTCAGCCAGCCGAATACCTTTTTTCAGCTTTTCAACCGCTTCGCCCTCAACTCGCCCTTTTACTACAGCGAGATATTTTTTCGGCAATTCATATTTCGGATGCGTTAATTTGTTCGTCAATTCGCTATCGTTTGTGAGAATGATTAAGCCGGTTGTGTCAATGTCGAGTCGGCCAACGCAGAAAATCCTCTCGCTTACCTTGACAATATCGATTGCTCTTCGGCGGCCCTGCGGGTCGGAATTAGTGCAAATAACGCCTTTTGGCTTATTTAGAAGGTAATATACCTTTTTAGCTGGCTGGATTCTTTTGCCGTCAACAGTTATTATATCCTTTTGTGGGTCAACGAAAGCCGGCAATTCATCCACCAGTTTGCGGTTTACGCACACAGCTCCATCAAGTATCAACTCTTCGCATTTTCTGCGAGAGGCAATACCAGCTGCAGCGAGAACTTTTTGTAATCTTTGCTTATCCATAGTTGCGATATTATACTATATGTTGTAGATTTATGAAATACAGGATACAGACCAAATTAGCCGACTCAAATTATTAAAAATATTGATATTTGAACCGATGACGTGTAACATTATATCATAATATCTGAAAATTTAAACTGGCATAATCAACATATTATGAGGCGAGCTATGATAACCAAACACGATGAAGAAACTATCATACAATATGCCAAAAAGTATAATGTGTCTTCTATGTATCTGTTCGGCTCATCACTGGATGACAATCAAAAAGCTGCTGACATAGATTTGGGAGTTAAGGGAATTGTGCCAAAATTATTTTTTAAATTTTACGGCGAATTGATGAGAAATTTATCCAAGCCGGTTGACCTTGTGGATTTATCCAGAAAATCGCTATTCAACCAAATAGTCGAAGAGAAGGGAGTTAAAATCTATGGATGAATTACTTCGAGAACTCTCGGCTGAAAAAGAACATATAACAGAGACGCTGGACGCACTGCAACAGGCCTTAGAGCGAAAAGAAAAAACGGTTGTCGAACTGGCTGGCATTGCCACATTTCTACAAAATACATACAATGGAATGGAAAACATTCTAAAAAGAATACTAAAATTCAAGGTCGTACCAACACCAGTCTCGGAATCCTTCCACAAGGATTTATTGGATATATCTGTAAGCAACCAGATAATTTCGCTGGAACTCTCGAAAAAATTTGACGAGTATCGTGCTTTTCGACATTTCTTCGTGCATGGTTACGGAATAATGCTGGATAAGGAACTGTTAATGCCGCTTGCTGAAAATTTACCCGGCATCTGGAAAGAATTTGAGTCAGAATTGGATACCCTGATAGAATCAATGAAAAATAAGTAATACAAAATGATAACAATCGTTATTTTCGATTTGGATGACACTCTCTACGAGGAAATCGACTACTGCAAAAGCGGTTTTGCTGTGGTAGCTGAATTCATAGTTAGCAAAATCGATAAAAAAACCGTCATTCCTGCGCAGGCAGGAATCCAGAAAAGTAACAGCAGCGTAGATTCCCGCGTAAGCGGGAATGACATAAAAAAAACAAAACACATCTTTAACTGTCTATGGCAGCAATTCTCATCTGGAAATCATACACGAACATTCAACGCAGCTCTAAAAGAACTCGGCATAAATTACGATGACAAATTCATCGCTGAACTAATAAAAGTTTATAGAAATCACATTCCCAAAATAATCCTGCCAACTGAAAGCCGAGATGTTCTGGAAAAATTGAGCCAAAAATATACGCTGGCAATGCTGACCGACGGCTTTTTGCCGGCTCAGCAATTAAAAGTTGAAGCGTTGGGAATTGAAAAGTATTTTAAGTGCATAATTTACACCGAGCAGCTCGGCAGAGAAAACTGGAAGCCGTCACCGGCCGGTTTTGAAAAAATAATGGCCGATTTGAACGCAAAAGCAGAAAATATGGTTTACGTAGCTGACAATGAGCAAAAGGATTTCATCGCACCAAATAAACTCGGCTTTGCAACGGTAAAATTAATTCGCTCATTCGGAATACATAAAACGACTCCAATCCAGCCGAGCGATGCGGCACAATACACAATCGCTCAAATCAGTCAGCTGCCAGCTCTTCTCGAAAAACTTTGAGTAACTATCCGCTGAACGTTCACCCTGAGTGGCCTGTGATGAGCGGATATGTCTTGAGCGTAGTCGAAAGAGTCGAACCAAATCAAGGGGCTATACACCGTTTTTTTGTTGACTAATTGGCATTTTAAGCCATAATACATTGTCGAATAATGTTATTATCCAGTTTTCTGATGTTTCTAAGGAGTTTTCACTATGCCAGCAGGCAAAAATCGGCAAAACAACGCTATGCTCTACACCACTATAACTTTTGTAGCTTTGTTTATCATCTCAACTACACTGGCGGTAATTTATTACGTAAACGCTGAAGACCACAGGACTAAGGCAGCTACCCTGCAACAGCAGATACAAGAACTTGCAACAGCAGCCCAAAGAAAAAATATAGGGGCAATTGTCGGAACAAAATCCAGAGGTAAAAGCTATCTTGAAACAATGACTGATTACCTCGATGATACTGTATATCGAATCATCGGCGGTGTAGCGGAAGATACATCAGCTGAACAAAAAGTAGCCGAAGCAAATCGCAAAATCAAAGAGCTACTGGCCACATTAACACAGGAAGACCTCGAAATTAGAGTTGGAAATGGGGCCAAAGGAAGCAATGCATCGGAAAATACTGAAATAAATCGAATTGTTGGATTACTGGCTGCAGAAGATTTTTCAGCGGTAGTCCAAACGTTTGATGAAAATATGAAAACTGCCCTGCCGATTGAAAATCTCGAGCAAACATGGAAAGCTACCATCGCCGATGTCGGCCAATTCAAAAGACAAATCAAGGAACAATCGCAGCAGCAATTTGGTTACAATACAATAGTTGCAACGTGCGAATTTGAAAACGGCTATCTCGATATTAAAATGGCCTATGATAATCAAAACCAGCTGTCAGGATTATTTCTCGTTCCTGTCGACAAAAATGCTTTGCCAAACGACGCTGGCGTGTCAGCCGAAGCTGAGCCGGAAAAACAAATCTCCGCTGCTATAGAAATTACCGACACAAATACGATTGGGCTTATACGAATAATAGAAAAACTAAAAGCCAAACTCGACAATAGCGCAAATTCCCAATTAGCTTTAAATATGCAGCTCGAAAAGCTCGGGGCACGTTTCGATGATGCAGCAGCTGCCAGTTTTGAAAAGGAAAAGACACTGCTCGCTGAAAAAGATAAATACGCTCAGCAGGTCGATGAAATCAAGCAGAGCTACAATGACTTGAAAGCTCTTATGGAACAGACCGCACAGCAGCAGGTTAAAACTCTTATGACTCAACTCGACCAGGAGCGCGGCGACAGCAAAGAACTCCATCAAAAACTTCTTAAAACACAGGCAGAACTCAAAATGACCGAAGGCAGAATGAAACACATACTTGAAAAATTGCATGCCGTTGTGCCGCCGCCGGATAATGAAACGGCTGTATTCAGAGCCGATGGAAAAATCATGCTAATCGACAAAAGTGCAAAAATAGTCCATCTGAACATTGGAATCGATGACCATGTTTATCCTGGACTCACTTTCTCGGTTTACGATAGAAATATGCCCATCCCCAAAAACGGTGAAGGGAAAGCTGAAATCGAAGTGTTCGACGTTATGAAAAATATTTCAGCTGCAAGAATCACAAAAGCTAAAAAAAGAAATCCGATAATCCCTGACGACATTATCGCAAATCTGGTTTGGGACAGCGAAAAAATAAATATATTTGTGGTGGCTGGCGAATTCGACCTAAACGGCGATGGAGCAAGCGACTACAAGGCAGCAGAAAAAGTAAAAGCTCTAATTGAAAAATGGGGAGGCAAAGCGTCTGACAGTATTTCAGTTGATACTGATTTTCTAATACTTGGCAGGACTCCTGTTGTTCGCAGGAAACCAACTTTCGATCAGATAGAAGTCGATCCGATGGCTATGGAAAAATATGAGTTGGCAATAGAAAAACTCGCTGGCTATAAGGAAATTAAAGAACAGGCGCAGAAATTATCAGTGCCTGTATTTAACTACGAACGCTTCCTCTATTTCACCGGCTACAAAACACTATCATCCACAGCAGGAGCGTTTTAATCGGCAAACCATTAAAACCGAAACACAAAATTAAATTGCTCTATGCAGCTTTTGCAGTTATGTTCTATCTGATTTTTACACCCTGAACATATAAGGATTTATAAATGATAATAAATTTTACAAAAATGCACGGCTTGGGCAATGACTATATTTACATAAACGGTTTTGAAGAAAAAATATCAAACCCCCGGGAACTCGCCATAGCGATTAGTAACCGCTACTTCGGTGTTGGCTCTGATGGTCTTATTCTCATAAACCCTTCATCGATTGCCGAAGTGCAAATGCGAATTTTCAACGCTGACGGCTCAGAAGCCGAAATGTGCGGCAATGGAATTCGCTGCACAGCAAAATATGCCTACGAACACAAGTTAGTCAAAGCCGATAAATCATTTTCCCTTCCTGGCTCAAAAGACACATGGCTTGGATGCCAAATAGAAACCGGCAATGGTGTTTTAACTGTCGGACTTGAAATCGATAATGGCCAGGTCGACCGAGTTTGCGTAAATATGGGCCAGCCCAAATTGGCTCCACAGAAAATCGGCGTACTCTTAAAGGGTGAAAATATAATAGAATCACCTATCGAAATCGGTGTTGAAAAATTGTTGATGACCTGTGTGTCAATGGGAAATCCGCATGCGATATTTTTCTGCGATGATGTTAATGCGATTGAATTGGAAAAACTAGGCCCTGCCATAGAAAATCATCCGCTTTTTCCAAACAGGGTAAACGTACACTTCGTTAAGGCAAAAAATCAAACAGAATTTACAATGCGAACATGGGAGCGCGGAAGCGGAATTACGCTTGCCTGCGGGACAGGTGCCTGCGCAAGTTGTGTAGCTTTAGTGCTGACCGGCCAGATACAACGCAATTGTACCGCACATCTGCCCGGCGGCGATCTGGATTTGAACTGGTCGCAATATGATAACTGTGTTTATATGACAGGCCCGGCAGTCGAGGTTTTCCACGGCTCTTTCAATTGGCCAAACTAGAGCAATTTAATTTTTCGTACTCGCTTTATGCCTATTGCGGCTTCGGCTGGCGGCATCAGATTTGCTCGCAATATTTCAATATTGCTGTGCAGTCTTCTTTGCCAACCTCGTCCTCACGATGGCCTAAATGCGAGCAGAAAATATTAAAGTACTCTAAAAATCACAGCAACAAAAGATTAAGAAATCACTCCAAAACCTGCTTAAATTCATCAGAAAGCGGCTTGCGTTGCTTTTTGGCAACATTAACGTTTGACAATATCGACACAAAACGTTATCATATACAATAACCTATGACAAAAAAAAGCAGTATTCTCGTTGTTGATGATGACAGAATCATACTTGATTCGCTAACTGATTTTTTGTCGATGGAGGGCTTTGAAACCAACGGCGTTGAAACACTTAGC
>JAGLSG010000107.1 GCA_023135865.1 Planctomycetota bacterium
TCACCGCAAAAACTCTTTCCGAAGCAGCATTGGCGCTTTGTACCTTATTCCAGACATCACTGGTTTTTCGAACGGATTCGGCTGTCACGCCAAGCAAAATCAAAAGGCCAAAAAATACACTTGGCTCCATATTTGCGTTCGTAACCCAGTGAACACCAACTAACAACGCAGCAGAACCAGCCAGCATGCCAAGAACTTCCATTATAGGCCCTGTACTTGAACCAATCTTTGCTATGCGAAGTGTGTGGCGTAATAATTTACGATTTATCTGTTTATAGGATTCGCTTTCATGGCTCTGGCGATTATATACCTTCACCACATCCAGGGCAGAAATCACATCCTGCATTCTACCAAGAATAAGTGCGTTACTTTTAAGAGAACGCGTTGTAAACTTTTTTATTCTTTTGCCAAGCACAACTCCGAGTCCAAGAGTTAACGGCGCACCACATAAAAATATCAACGTCAATTTCCAGCTGAGTGTCATAGCAACCGTTAAAGTACCAATAGCTTTGAAAGGTTCTCTAAGCGCTTTGCCCAAAAGTACAGTGATTCCTTTTCCCGTTCCAGCTGTATCACCAAGGACCCTGCTAACAGTATCACTTGTTCCCCTGCTGGAAAAAAAGCCAACTGGCATATCCATAACGTGCGAAAACACATCTTCTCTTAGCTTTGCAACTGACCCTTGAACTATTGTCTCAGCGAGATACTGCTGATAGAATCTTGCAATACAACGAATTAAAGTAACCACCATCATTAACAAAATTATGAAAATAACTGCATCTAGCTTACTGTTCGTTTCATTTCCTCTTGGAAGAAAACCTACCACTTTCTGAATATGATTAACATAAAACGGTTTTGGAGGCGCAAAGAGCAGCACTTCTTCGCTTGCTTCAGACGAACCTTTTGCATCAACCCGCTTAAAGCGGACACCTACATTCTCACCTTCAAAAGTAGCAAGTTTTTCAAGCAGTACTGAAGACAAAACATTTTGTGGTTCATTCGCATCCACAGTTACTATTCTGTCTAATGGTTTCAAGCCTGCCCTCTCAGCCGGACTGTCTTCATCAACGCCAGTAACAAGCAGATAATAAATCAAATTGGTCGTGTTAGGGTCGGCAAAATCGGCAATTTCCGGCACATCAAAATCCACTCCGTATCGCCAGCCACATACCTTTCTATCAACCCATCCGTGCAATCCTTCTTCCCCCATCATGACTTTCAATAACGGTATAATTGTGGCAAAACTTAGCGCAAAAAGCACTCCTATCATCGCCGCAGTAAGAATTACAACTACCACCCGACGCCATTGCGGCTTTACATATTCAAATACCCGCCAAAATGGTGCCTTTTTTTTATCATCCATGCCATCATCTCCGCTTTTCTAACGCTATTAAAAACAAAAAACTCAAAAAAAATATCCTCGACGAAATTCAGACCTGTGATTTCCACATCAAGGAAGTCAATAAATAGTCGAATTATGCTACGAGGATAACCTCAATTACAGCTATTACCAATAGCTCCCCTGATTATCCACGCTATTGCCTAAAAGTCCAGTTTTTTCTATTTTTCTGTTTTTATCAAAGCCAGTGTTTCTTTGACAACTTTTTCAGGCGACAAAAGTGTTTTGCATATTGGATTTTTGCATGGCTCTTCCAGCCAGCATGGGCTGCATTCAAGCGGTATAAACATATTAAGGTTTTGTTTGTAACCCGAAATGTATGGGTCTTCTACACCGCCGAATAAAGTAACACATGGAACATTTACTGCCGTTGCCAAATGCATCATACCTCCAACGTGCGAAATAACTGCATCACAATGCCTCAGGACAGAAGCGGTTTTTCTATAACCAAGATTTCGCCAATCTTTTGCACCTGTCAGCCGATGGCCTTCCGCTTTGTCGCCAACCTGAATAAACGTTATATTTTCTTTGGTTAGAAGTTCAGCTATTTTTTGCCACTTTTCCATTTCGTAAAACTTGTTGGGAATTTTTGTAGCAATTTTACCCGATGGAGCAATAGCAATAAGTGGACGTTTTAATCGCTGCAATCGCCACCTGCGATAATCCAACTCTTTCGCAGTCAGATAAAGCTGCGGCTGATAATTTCGCTCTTTGACCTGTATGCCGATAAGGTTATACATTCTATCTATAAGACTTTCCGGCTTTTCAGCATTTCTAAAATCGGCATAGGTATATTCAGTCAGCGGAATTGCCCTTCGGAAAAGTGAGGGATTTTTTTTCATCACAACTCTTGCATTCCAGCAGGCAGTAACATCGGGATTGTTGTCGAAAATTTCCCATCGCCTTTTTGTGAAAACAAAAATCCGCATATCAGGAAATTCTCTTTTGATTCCCGCAATCACAGCCGTAGCCATAAGATTATCTCCGAATCCATGCCCAATGGAGAGATAAATTGCCCTGCCTGAGTTTTCTGTAAAATCAGCCAATTAAACTTTCCTTTCAATTAGTTTTGGCATAAGCATCCTCATACACATTCTGCAATTTTTCTATAACCACTTTATGCGTATAACAATCACGAATATGCTGCTTTGCTTTTTCTATTATATTATTTTTCTCTGATTCAGGCATTACTATAAATTGCATCATTGCTTTTGCAAGGGCCTGGTCGCTTTTGGCTAACACAAGTAAACCAAATTCGCCATCGCCTAAAATTTCCACAATTCCGCCAACCGCTGTTGCAACACACGGCAAGCCAGCAGCCATCGCTTCGAGAAGCGACCTCGGCAAACCCTCAGCAATAGACGGCAAAACGAAAACATCCATCGCTTTTAGAACTTGTGGAATATCGCTTCTGCTTGCGAGAAAATGAACCGAATCAGCCAAACCCATCTTATCTGCTTTTTCTTTTAGTTGACTTTCTAATCGGCCTTTGCCAATAAATACCAGTTCCGCTTGGGACATTTTTTGTTTCACTATGGCAAATGCGTCAAGAAGAAACGTCTGGCCTTTAGTAGGTACGAGCCGGCCAACCGTACCAAAAACAAATGATTTTTCCGGCAAACCAATATTCTTTTTTGCCTGCTCTTTACTAATTTTAACATCAGCAAATCTGCCATAATCAATAGAATTGCCAAGAGAGAAAACCTTATCAGCACAAACAGATGGATTATCTCGCAAAACATCTTTTT
The DNA here is from genome assembly GCA_023135865.1 of Planctomycetota bacterium. GTDB lineage: Bacteria > Planctomycetota > Phycisphaerae > Sedimentisphaerales > Anaerobacaceae > JAGLSG01. The sequence continues at coordinate 3,148 of JAGLSG010000107.1, forward strand.
TTACCGCCTGGCCAACTGTTACAATTTTACTAACTCGCTTAAAGATAAAGCGATTCATAAATTTTCGTTTGAAATTTCGGCTTCGATTCAGGCCGTGAACGTGGGAAATAATAACAGGCACGCCGGCAAATTTAGCAGCTATAGTGCCATATATTGTAGGTTTGTGTTTGTGGCAATGAAGAATGTCAACTTTTTCACGTTTCAATAATTTTGAAAGTTTCCAGATAGCCAAAATATTGAATACGGAAAATTTTCTTTTTTGGGAAACATAAAAAGTTTTTATGCCCTTCTGCTCAAAAAAGTTCTGCTCATTACTATTTCTGTTCAGGTAAACGCATATCGTTTTGTACTTTTGAGGATTGATTCCAAGAATAACCGGCGTTCTGGATTCTATTCCGCCGTTATATCTCGGCCAGAGCCGGGCTATGATAATTTTGCCATCTTTCATTATAGCTTCTATCTCATACGGACAGCTGCTTAAAAATCAAAAACCATGAAAAACAAAAGCCCTTACGAGCATAACGCTTCTTAAGGACTTATTTTTGGAATTCATCTCAAAGCCGCATTTGGGCTACAAATGGCCTTTTTGCCATCAAGGCAATTTTTGAGATGGCTTCCAGTAGTAATGGGCGGTATTGGACTCGAACCAACGACCTCCTGCGTGTCGAGCAGGAGGTCCTGATTTCGTAAGTTGTTGTTAATAAGATACTTGCATTTTATGCAAAAAACGGCATATAAACTGGTTTCGAACTGGTTGTAGACTGTTCTTAGACT
>JAGLSG010000108.1 GCA_023135865.1 Planctomycetota bacterium
TTAACAGAGGTCTGGAAATCGAATCAGAAGTAGCTGACGGAAAAAACAGTGTTATTTTAAGGCAGGTGAAAAACGGCCTGGCTGTGAGAATGGCTGTGCTTTTCCTTGTTAATCAGGCAGCAGCACAGAAAGTGTAAAAGTTAAAACTAAAAATGTAAAACCAAAACTAAAAAATTAAAATTAAATTAGAAGAGCAGGAAAATAAGTTTTGAATTTTAAGTTATGGCTTTCAGTTTTTAGGTTAGAAAATGAAAAATGAACTCTTAATAAAAAACGGACGAGTAATAGACCCGGCGAACGGCATCGATAAAAAATGCGATGTGCTGATTGTCGATGAAAAAATTGCAGCTATTGGCCGGATTGAAAAGCAGGCGGAAAAGGTCATCGATGCGGCTGGCAAACTCGTTGTACCCGGCCTGCTCGATATTCACGTTCACTTCCGCGAGCCGGGCGATGAAGAAGAAGAAACAATTGCAAGCGGTTCGGCAGCAGCGGTGGCAGCGGGCTTTACTTCAGTTGTGTGTATGCCGAATACAAATCCGCCAGTTCAGAATGAAACCGATGTTGAATATATCCATCGAAAGGGCAGGCAGGCGAGAAAGACCCATATTTATACGATGGGTGCTATTACGAAAAACAGAGAAGGCATTGAACTGGCTGAAATGGGTTTTATGGCTGAAGCGGGAGCGGTCGGATTTACCGATGACGGCGGCGGTGTGCAGGATCCGGCGGTTATGCTCAAGGCGATGAAGTATGCTACGATGTTTGATGTTGTTATTTCTCAGCACTGTCAGGATAATGCGTTTGCTGGAAAAGGCGTAATGAATTCCGGCTATTACTCGACAATACTCGGCCTTCCGGGAATTGATAAACTCGCTGAAGAAGCGATGCTCTGGCGGGATATTCAGCTTGTCAAAAAAACAAATGTCCGCTACCACGTTCAGCATATATCGACAGCCGGTTCGGTTGAACTTATCAGAAAAGCAAAGAAGGATTCACTGCCCATCACTTGTGAAGTTGCACCGCATCATCTTTTGCTGACGGAAAAAAACTGCGGCGAATATGATACGAGATACAAAGTTAATCCGCCGCTTAGAACGCAAAAAGATATTGATGCTATTAAAGAAGCGATTGCCGATGGAATAGTTGATGCGTTGGCCAGCGACCATGCCCCTCATTTGCAGAGCGAAAAAGAATTGGAATTTCTATCAGCGCCGTTTGGGATAGCTTCTCTTGAATGCGCGTTGGCTTTATATGTCAAGGCACTTATTGAGCCGGGTATTATTGATTGGCCGCAATTGATTGAGTTAATGACAAGCAGGCCGGCAAAAATAATTGGAATTGACAAAGGCACGCTTGGCCTCGGAAGGCAGGGCGATGTTACTATTATTGACCCGGAAGCAGAATATAAAATTGATATAAATAATTTCCGTTCCAAGAGCCGCAATTGTCCATATAACGGCTGGCCGGTTAAAGGCAAAGTCGTAAAAACAATTGTTGGTGGCGAAATAAGATTTGAAGTTTGATAAAAATGCCCGTTATCATTGATGGTTACAATTTGTTGCGGTCAATTCCAAATGACGAAAGTTCCAATTCTGTTGACGACGTCCAGTTGTGCCGAATTCTCGGTGAATATCTAACAGTCGTATCTGAAACCGGCCAAATTATTTTTGATGGCATTGGCCCGCCGGACAAAACCGGTTTTGACAATATAAGAAATCTCGAAGTGTTTTTTTCCGGCCAATCTCTCGAAGCTGACGACGTGATTGAAGATAAATTAAAACTGAATACCGCCCCAAAGAGATTAATGGTTGTCAGCAGCGATAGAAGATTGCGAAAAGCGGCAATGGCAAGAAAAGCTATT
>JAGLSG010000109.1 GCA_023135865.1 Planctomycetota bacterium
ATGCACACAACACGAGATTTGCTCCACCGGCTTTTAATGTTATTGCAAGATTGGCTGTTTCAGCCGTAACGTGCAGACAAGCCGAAACATTTTTACCTTTTAACGGCTTGGTTTTTTCAAAACGCTTGCGGATAGCGGCCAGAGCCGGCATATCTTCATTCGCCCATAAAATCCGTTTTTTACCTTCTGCTGCCAAAGACATATCAGCTACATCTGATTTCATATATTAACCCTTTCATACTTTCTTAAAATAAACTGGAAAGGCAGTATAACGGCACAACGCTATATTTGCAATAAAAAATAGCGTGGCGATTTCAAAAACCACCACGCTAAAATCGAAAAACATCACAAATATAAAATAGGTGAATTTATTTACCAGCGAGCATCGCTTCCACATCAGCTTTAACTTCGCCAATTGGTTTTATATCAAATTTTTCCACTAATACTTTTGCCACACCCGGCGAGAGAAAAGCCGGCAAGGTCGGTCCAAGCCGAATTCCTTTTACCCCCAAATACAGCAGAGCCAGCAATACTGCCACTGCTTTCTGCTCGTACCAGGCAATATCAAACGAAATCGGCAACTCATTTATGTCTTCTAAGCCGAACACTTCTTTTAATTTCAAAGCAATGACCGCCAGCGAATACGAATCATTGCACTGGCCGGCATCGAGTACTCTCGGAATCCCGCCAATATCACCGAGATTCAATTTGTTGTATCTGTATTTCGCGCAGCCAGCCGTTAAAATCACCGTATCAGCGGGCAGCTGCTCTGCAACATCGGTGAAATACTGCCTGTCTCGTTGGCGGCCATCACAGCCAGCCATAACAATAAACCTTTTAATCGCTCCCGACTTTACCGCTGCCACCACCTTATCCGCCAAAGCCAATACCTGGTTATGCGCAAATCCGCCGACTATTTTTCCAGTCTCGATTTGCGTTGGCGGCTGGCACTTTTTCGCAAGCTCAATAATTTTTGAAAAATCTTTCTGCTTTCCATCTTCTCTATCAGCTATATGTTTTACACCCGGCCAGCCGGTCATACCCGTTGTAAAAATCCTGTCTTTGTAAGAATCTTTTACCGAAATAATGCAGTTAGTCGTCATCAAAATCGGCCCATTAAAACTTTCAAACTCTTTATTCTGATGCCACCACGAGCCGCCGTAATTTCCGATGAGATTTTCATATTTTTTGAAAGCCGGATAGTAATTAGCCGGCAGCATTTCGCAATGCGTATAAACATCAACGCCGGTTCCTTTTGTCTGCTCCAAAAGTTCCTGCATATCCTTTAAGTCGTGCCCTGAAATCAGAATTCCAGGCCTTTTTCCAACACCGATATTAACTTCCGAAATTTCCGGATTGCCGTAAGTATCGGTATTGGCCTTATCGAGCAGAGCCATCGTCTTCACTGCTACCTCGCCCGCCTTTAGAACCATCGCCGTCAATTCATCAGCTGACAAATCTTTTGTAATTGCCGCCAATGCCTCGATTTGGAAATCGAAAATTTCGTCATCGTAAAATCCCAATAACGCTGCGTGGTCAGCATAAGCCGCCACACCTTTTAAGCCGTATAGCATCAGCGATTTCAGCGAGCGAATATCTTCATTATCGCTATAGCTGAGTATTCCAACCTGCTTTGCCTTTTCGTTGAATTCTTTTCTATCATTTGACATCCAGTTCGCACAATCAGCCGAACTTGAAAAATCATTTGTTTGCTTTTTTAATTCTTCCCGAAGAGTAACAGCTTCTTTTATAAGTTCAGCTATTTTATTTTCATCGAAGTTTGCATTTGTAATTGTTGCAAACAATGCTTTTGAAATAAATTCGCTGTACTTTTTATCGAGCGGCTTTTTTGCTTTTTCAGCTGATACCGCCATTCCCTGCAGGACGTAAATCAACAAATCGTGCAGATTTGAAGTCGCCTCATTTTTTCCGCAGACGCCTCGCATTGTGCAGCCGGTATTTTTTAATGCTTCCTGACATTGATAGCAGAACATACTCATAATAATCTTCCTTTCTATATTTCTATTTTTTCACAGTTTTATCTATTGAGTCCTCTGGAAAACTTGTTTTCTAAAAGTTTAAGATTGCCGCGGCCAAAAAACGGCCTCGCAATGACATTAAAATCGCTTATCCTGTCATTAAGAGGAGCAAAGCTACGAAGTAATCTAAGGTTTTTTAGAGACCTCTATAAGTTTTTGAATGGTTAGTTTTGCGAATTCGTTTTTTACTATTTTTTCTATTCCTTTTATTTCTTTTCTCAGCGGGCAGGTCTTTCGATTATGGCATATTTTTTTTCTGAACATACATTCTGACAGTTGTATATCGCCCTGAAAGATATTTATTAAATCTGTCATTTTTATTTTGTCTGGCCTTTTATTTAGTTTTACTCCTCCCGTAGCTCCTTCTTTTGATTTGACGAGTTTATTTTTGATTAGTATTTGGACGATATTTCTCAGGTACTGGTAGGGTATTTTTTGTTTTTCAGCGATTTTTCGTATTGACACGAATTCGCTTTTTCCGCCCTCTTCGCCAGCCAGCGTTACGAGTGCCCTTACGGCATAATCAGTGTTTTTCGTCAATAGCTTCATAATTCGTTGCCCGTTGCCCGTTGCCCGTT
>JAGLSG010000011.1 GCA_023135865.1 Planctomycetota bacterium
CAATTTCAATCACGAACTGCGCACGCTCATTGAGCAGCTTTATCAGCTCGCAGTCGATTTTATCGATATTATTTCTTAATTCTTCAAGAGACATTTTTACTTTTTTATTTCCAAACCCAACACTTAATACCTACAATCTATCTAAAGCAATTTTGAAACAGGTTCTAAGCAATTTAATTTAGCATTAGTGCCAGCCAAAACATTATGCAGAACCACTATACTTAACACGTTTTTTTAATAGAGTCAATCAATTTGAGTGATTTAGATATGGTTTTTAGGGCATTTAAGGGAGAAAAAATGGAGAAGGAGCTGAAATATACGATTTTTCCGACCGAATGGGGCTATTTTGGCCTTGTCGGCACTGATAATGCTCTTTTTAATGCTTTTTTGCCAACCGCTGAGCGCGGGACGCTGAGAAATAAAATTTTAGCTGATTTTCATTCCATTTTGCACGAAAAAGACCTTTTCAAACCGGTTCAGCAAAGAATAGTTGCTTATTTTCAGGGCGAACGCATCGATTTTGGCGGCGATATTGAAATTGAACTGTATTTGGACAGCTTTTTTGCTAAGCAGGTTTTGGTTGCCTGCCGTGATATTGCTTTTGGCCAAACCCGAACTTATTTGGACATTGCCAAACGGCTCGGCAAGCCGAGAGCAACGAGGGCGGTTGGTGCGGCGTTGGCCAAAAATCCACTGCCTTTAATTGTGCCTTGCCATAGAGTGCTTCGCAGTGATGGCCAAATCGGCGGTTTTTCCGCTGGCGGCGGAGCTGAAATGAAGGCGAAACTATTAGAGCACGAACGCAATGTGTAGGGTAGCTCTAATTATTCCATATGAACCACGCGATTTTCGCGGTCAGCGTCAAGCGAGGCCTTTTTGATAACGTCATATAGTTTTCGCGGCTTCGTCATTTTTGCAAAGTCAAATGTTGGGTCGGTTTTGTCGGTGGTGATTAGGCCGACCGTGCCGATTCCGAGAACGCAGTCGAGCAAGCTCCTCCGCATTTTCAAATCGACCACACGGAACATATCGATATTATCAACACGCCTGTCGAGTACGCCTCGATTCCATTCGATTCTTGCGGTTGTAACTTCGTAGTGGGTCATTTTCAGCCGAATCACTTTCAGCAGCAGAACCAGAAAAACCATCGCCATAATGCCTATACTAATAATAATCCTGAGTTTTCCAGCGAGCAGAAGCTGGCTTTCGGTGATTTCAGTTTCGATGAGCCCTGCAAGCGTATTTTCGACGGGAAATTTCAGCAGGAGCACAGCCCCCGCAACGAAAAACGCACCCTTAATAACTACTCCAGCCATTGCCCACAAAGAGGGTTTGCCCTGAAAGAGGATTGTTTCGTCATCTTTTTTTGCTGAATCTTCTGCGTTTTGGTTTTCGCTATTGAGAAATTCTCTACAGAATCTGCACTTTAGAGCTGCCACTTGAATTATTTCACCGCAGAGCGGACATTGTTTTGTTTGTAGTTTTTCATCAGCCATAGATTTTATATCGGAAATATCGAGCTGATTTGAGCAGGCGATTTCAATCAAAAGTGGCGAAAAAATTTGCGATTTTGGGGGTGAAAAATCCGAAAATATGGTGTTTTTTCGGGCTTGAAAAAGTGATTTTTAGGGGTGTTTCCTTGTTTTTGGCTCAAAAAGCCGGTTTTGCGTCAATCAAAACAGCGATTTTCGGCAAAAAGTGGCCAAAAAGTAGTCAAAAATTGTTGTTTTTTGTCAATTTTGGTCAAAAATGAGCAGGAATTTACCGTTTTTTGTCAAAAAAGAGCCAGTTTTTTGGGTGGTATGTCGTTTTCAATCGATTGTTTTGGAAAGTTTTTGGAACAGGAATTTAACCACGGATTCCGCTGATTAACACGGATTTTTTCGTGTTTAGTTCCCAACAGAGCCCCTCCTGTCAAGGAGGGGTATTTTATATGATGCGTATTGTGTAATCGGCCTGCCCGTCGTAGCTTTAGCGAAGACGGGTTAGCCCTGCCATCACAATGGCAGGGCTCTTTTTTGCCATTATTACGAAGCGCTAAAAGGAAGGAATTGCAACATCAGCTCTTTATTAGCGGCGTACTTGCTGATTAAGATTATGTTTCAAGATATGGTGATTTAAAGCACAACGCTTTTCCGATTTTCTGCTTTAGGCCTAATTCTTCAAGTCGTATTTTCATTGGCTGTACATTGACGGCATAACGTGTAGCTAATGTCGAGTATAATTTGTATGGTATTAAGTTACCATCGTAACCAATATCTTCTACCAGTGCTTCGTAAATTTTTGCGGCATCTTCAAAGATGGTTCTTTGGGGAATAAGTATTGCGCCAGCGAAGAAATTGGCATTTCTTTCTATTTGGTCATATGCCTTTTTAACTCTTTTTTGCAAACTAACAACATCATCAATATCTTTGCAATTATCAAAAAGTTTGGAGTGGAGAACTATATGTCCAAATTCGTGAGCAATTGAAAAATTTGCGCGAAATCTTCCATAATCCAGCGTGTCTTCGTCAACAAGTATGTCAAAATGACCGTTTGGTTTATAATTCAATACAGCAGCAACATTAAATTTATCTTCAAGCAACTCAATTGGAACTATGTCATCCACCAATTCGTTTCGTTCTGCAAGCAAATCAATTTCAACAGGTATATTTATACCATAGGGGTATTCTTTGCTAAGTATGGTGGAAACAATTACTTCAATTTCGAAGTTTTTATATCTCCTTGTATGTGATGGATCCATCTATTAATCCTTTAATAGAATTTTTTGATATACTCTGATAACTCCCTAAGCTTTTCCTCGCTTAGTTGCTTATTAGCAACGGTTCTAACCAATATAGGAATACCCGCCTGCTGTTTCACAGCATTAGCAACATCAACAGGTATACGACCTTTGGCTTTTGCTGCCAAATCGAACAATTCTTCTCGTCTTGGGTCGTTTTTGGCCAACCCCAATGCATTGCAGATATTATCTATTGTTTTTTGGTTTGCAGGAGGCGGAATTTTGTCTCGTTCCATATTACTCAAATTTGATGGCTTAATATCTATCAAGTCCGCAAATGCTCGCAGTCCAATGTCGGCTTCTTCTATTCTCAATTTTTTTAGCATTCTGCCAAAAGTATTCTCTTTCTTTACGTCTTTTCTTTTGTCACTTCGCATAATCAACCCCTTTCTTATGCCATTCTAACAGGACGTTGTCCGTGGCCACTGTTATATACACTATATAACACTATCGGTAATATGTCAACATTTATTAATTTTTTTCGTAAAAAGCAGCTTTTTTCCTGCCATAGTGATGGCAGGGCTAACCACATAAAATACGTAAAATTCCTTTTAAAAATCCGTGAAATCCGCGTAATCCGTGGTTAAATAAAATATTGACCCTGCCATAGTGATGGCAGGGCTAACCCGTCTTCGCTAAAGCTACGACGCGGCAGGCCAAAAACGCAATGCGAATTTCAAACTTTCCATTTGAAAGTTCCGCTAATATCTATTATAAAAATCGTTTATTTTATAAACGGTTAGTGATGCTATGGAACAGCAAAAATCCTGCGAAAATTGCAGTACGAAAAACAGCTGTCAGGATGTATACTGCGAAATAGGAAAGAAAAAAGGGCCGTCAATAGTAATAAAAGCTGTAACAGCTCTGCTGCTGCCAATGCTCGTCTTTATAGCAACATTAGTCGCAGCTGAAAAAATACTGAAAACAAAGATAGAAAGCCAGGAAATACAAACGATAATTGTGTTTCTAACGGCAATAATAATAACGCTGGCTGTTGTGATGATTATAAAAGTAATAAATAAAAAAATGAAAATCTGAATAAAACCCTGCCATTCCTTCGACTCCGCTCAGGACAGGAGTGATGGCAGAACGTCAACCCCGTCATAGTGATGACGGGGCTAAACAAAAAAATAACGAACAATGAACTACGAACTAAAAAATAAACAAACTTTTGCCGGTGGAATTCATCCGAAATCGGCTGAAAAACTCGCTAAAGATTGCAAAATCGAGCCGTTCCCAGTGCCAAAACAGGTAGCTGTTATGCTAAGTCAGCATATAGGAGCTATCTGTAAGCCGCTCGTTAAAAAAGGCGATGATGTAAAAATCGGACAAAAAATCGGCGAAACAGATGCATTCGTTTCAGCAGCTGTCCACTCACCGGTCAACGGCAAGGTAAAAGATATAGCTCTGCAATCACACGTTGTGGCTGGAAGAAGCAAAGCAATAATTATAGAAACAGATTTGGAAAATAATCCGCAAAAACAGCTCTGCAAAGATAAATTCAATGAAAACTTCAGTGCAGAAAAATATTCAGCTGAAGAAATATGCAACGCTGTAAATGAAGCTGGAATTGTCGGGCTTGGCGGGGCAGGATTTCCAACGAGAGTGAAACTCGAGCCGAATCCAAGATTGCCGAAAAAAACGCTTATAATAAATGGATGCGAATGTGAGCCGTGCATAACGGGTGATTATCGAATTATGCTCGAATGGACGAATCAGATGATAGCGGGAGTGAAACTTGCAAAAAAGGCCTCCGGCTGCTCAGACGTGTTCATCGGCATCGAAGATAATAAGCCGAAGGCCATAAAAACTATAATAGAAACGCTGGAAAAATCAAGCAATAATGAAAAAATAAAAGTTGTGCCGCTGGAAACGAAATATCCGCAGGGCGGCGAACGCCAGTTAATAAAAGCGGTTCTCGGAATAAATGTGCCGACCGGCGGAATCCCGCCAATGCTCGGTGTTGTTGTGCTGAATGTGGCAACGGCAGCGGCAATCGCTGAAGCGGTAGTCGAAAAAGCACCGTTGACGCACAGAGTGGTAACGATAACGGGAAAAACAATCGCAAAGCCGGCTAACTATTATGTGCCAATCGGAACAGCGGTTAATGAACTGCTCGAATTCGCAGGCGGCGTAACGGAAAAATCGGCAAAGGTTGTGCTGGGCGGCCCGATGATGGGAATAGCTATCGCAGATTTGACTACGCCCGTTACGAAAACCACGGGAGCTGTTACGGTTCTGACAAAACAGGAAATCGGCAAAGCAAAATTCGCTTGCCAGCAAACGGCGTGTATCAGATGCGGAAGATGCCTTGAAGTTTGTCCTGAACATTTGAACCCAACGAAAATAGCTCACGCTGTGAAAAATGATATGCTCGATGTGGCTGAAGATTATTACATAAAAGCGTGTATCGAATGCGGCTGCTGTAGTTATATTTGTCCGGCGAATATAGAAGTAGCTGGATACATAAAAACAGGTAAAATTTTTCTCGCAAGGCAAAAATAATTTTTGATTTTTAATGATACATCTGAAAATGTCATTGCGAGGAGTGAAACGACAAAGCAATCTCTGTTATTGCTTCGAAGGCGAGATTGCTTCGCTGCGCCTTTCGACAGGCTCAAGACTTTGCTCGCAATGACAGAACGTATTTTTAAGGGTTATTTTAGTTATTAAATTTTGAGTTCTGAATTTTGAGTTTTTAAAAATGCTGAAAGATATAACAGTTTCGTGTGCACCGCATATTTCAGGCCGCTTCTCAACAAGGAGCGTAATGGGCGATGTTATTATCGCACTTGTTCCGGCGATGCTCGCTGCGGGGTACTACTTTAGAATGCACGCAGTTATTCTAATCGCAACGTGCGTAATTTCATCAATGGCGACCGAGTGGCTGTGCAATGTAATCAGGAAAAAGCCGAATTCGCTCGGCGATTTCTCTGCGGTTATTACCGGAATTATTCTGGCACTTTCAGTGCCGCCGAATCTGCCGATTTGGGCAGCGGTCATCGGCTCGTGCTTCGCAATAGCAATCGGCAAAATGGTCTTCGGCGGATTGGGTGCAAACATATTTAATCCGGCTATGGCTGGAAGAGCATTTCTCGCCGTTTCGTTTGGAATGATGATGACTACCTGGACGGTGCCGGCGACAATTAATCCCGAAATGCCGAACATCTCAGCTGAAAATACTGTCGATGCAAGAACTCAGGCAACGCCGCTGGCACTTAGTAAAGAGGCAATTAAAAAAGGCCAGAGAGCCGAAATAGTTAATGAACAATTGAAAGATGCCATCACTGGCCAAGTCGGCGGATGCCTCGGCGAAACAAGTGCAATCGCACTTTTAATCGGCGGAATTTATCTGATAGTCAGAAAGACAATAAGTATCCACATCCCGCTGGCGGTCTTGCTTTCAGCTTTTGTATTTGGCTCAATTGCGTGGCTAATAAACCCAGAGGTTTATATTTCGCCGGTTGTGCATCTTGCTACGGGCGGCCTTTTAATCGGAGCTTTTTTCATTGCGACCGACCCGGTTACTGCACCACTCAGCATAAAAGGAATGTGGATTTTCGGATGCGGCGTGGGAATTGTAACGATGCTCATTAGAATTGTCGGCGAATACCCGGAAGGAATGATGTTCTCGATACTTTTAATGAATGCTGTAACGCCTTTGATTGATAGATTCTGCAAGCTGATTCCAGCTGGAGGTAAACCAAGTGCCGCTTAAAAAAATAAAATATTTCGCTGAGCAAAGTTGGCTCTTAATAATATCAGCACTTTGTTTTGGCCTGCTAATCGCAGCGGTGAATGCTTCTCTTGCACCAAGAATAGAGCAAAACAAAATCAACAAACTCGACGACTTAATGAGAACACTTTTGCCGGCAGCGGAAGAATTTGAAGTTGCAGCTGAACTGCAAATCGATTCGGCAAAAGGCAAAAAAACAAAAAGCACAATTTACAAAGCTGTCTCCAAAACCGGCGAATGCGTCGGTTGGAGCTTCAACTGCTCGGGAGCCGGCTTTGCAGATAAAATCGAGCTGGTAGTTGCGGTCGATAAAAACTTTGAAAAAATGGCTGGATTCGATTGTCTTTCAAGCAATGAAACGCCCGGCTTTGGCGATAAAATAAAAGAAGCCAAATGGCGAAAACAATTCGACGGCGCTCCGGCTGGAAATCTGACGCTGGCGAAAACAGGAAACATTGAAAAAATCGATTCTGAAATTATCGCAATCAGTGGAGCAACCGTTAGCAGTGATGCAGTTGTGAATATATTGAATAATGCAATGAGCCAAATTAAAAAACAAATGGCTGAAATACAAAACTAAAAACGAAAAACCAAAGAGCCAAAGAAATGAGCAATACGCAATACGAGATACGAGATACGATAACAGGCGGTTTGTGGAAAGAGAATCCGGTCTTTCGGCTGCTGCTCGGAATGTGTCCGACACTGGCAGTTACAGCGGCGGTAAAGCCGGCTCTTACAATGGGGCTTTGCGTGGTGTTTGTTTTGGTGTGCAGTAATATCGTGGTTTCCCTTATGCGGAATTTATTAAAACCGCATCTTCGAATCCTGATGTTCACACTGACGATTGCAACTTTTGTTACAATTGCCGATTTATTATTAAAGGCCTTTCAGCCGGAAATGAGCGCAAAACTTGGCCCGTACATTCCGCTGATTATCGTTAACTGCATTATCATTTGCCGGGCTGAATCCTGTGCGAGCAAAAACGGCCTTGTAATAAGTATTGTTGACGGCCTTGCGATGGGAGCCGGCTTTACAGTTGCTCTTTGCATCCTGGCGGCAATAAGAGAAGTTCTATCGACCGGTACTATTATGGAAATAAATGTTATGCCGCAAAGCTTTATTCCCTGGGCAGCAATGAGTATGCCCGTGGGAGCGTTTATAACTCTTGGTTTAGTGCTTGGACTAATAAACAAAATAAGCACAAAAAAATAAAATATAAATTACGAATTACGAGTAACGAGCGACGAGCAATGAATTATGGATACATTTACAACTTTACTGATGGCATTTATCTCCATCGTAATAATTAACAATCTTGTTCTGACAAAGTTCCTCGGAATCTGTCCGTATCTCGGCGTGTCCGGCAGAGTGGATATGGCTTTTGGAATGGGGCTGGCTGTTACTTTTGTTGTAACAATTAGCGGAACGCTGACATGGCTAATCGACCATCTGATTTTAATCCCGCTCGATTTGGAGATTACGAGATACATCTGCTTTATTCTCGTAATAGCCGGAGCGGTTCAGCTCGTGGAAATGTATATTCGCAAATTCTTTCCGGCTCTTTACGATAGTTTCGGCATATTTCTGCCGCTGATTACAACCAATTGTGCGATTTTGGGATTGTGTCTTTTTATAAATTTGTGGGGAATTGACAATCTGCCGGAAGCGGCGGTTCTCAGCTTCGGAGCGGGAATCGGTTTTACTGTAGCGATTTGCGTAATGGCTGGAATCAGGGAAAACCTGAATCTCGCTGATGTGCCGAAATGTCTCAGAGGTGCGCCAATTACACTAATTACAGCCGGCCTGCTTACGCTGGCCTTTATGGGTTTTGCAGGAATGATTAAATGATTCTCGCTGACATTTACCAACTATGGAGCAGTATTTGGCCGGCTGGCGTTACGATGCTGGCTCTTGGCAGTGGTTTTGCAATTATTCTATTGATTGCAAGCGAAAAACTGAAAGTCGAAATCGACCCGAAAATCGAGCAGATTCAAGAGGCACTTCCCTCACTCGATTGCGGCGGATGTGGTTTTGCTGGCTGCGGTCAATATGCAAAAGCAGTTCTGGCCAATCCTGACCTGCTCGGAAAATGCGCTCCCGGCGGACAGAAAAGTACCGAAGCGATTGCGAAAATTCTCAATCTTCAGGTCAGCGATTCAGCCGCTCCCAAAAGGCCAATCGTTCATTGCAAAGGGCACACTAAAGACAAAACTTTCAACGCAATCTATCAGGGAATCCAAAGCTGCATAGCAGCAAACGCATTGTCTCCGGCGCAGGCGTGTAAATTCGGCTGCCTTGGTCTTGGCGATTGTGTGAGTGTTTGCAAATTCGACGCTATTTCCATAATCGACGGCCTTGCAACAATCGATTATGAAAAATGCACGGGATGCGGGGCCTGCGCAAAACACTGTCCGAGGGGATTGATTGAGATGGTTCCGTTCAGTCAGGAAAAAATGATGACAGTCGCTTGCAGTAGTAAAGAATCGGGAAAAGTTACTCGAACTATGTGCAAAGTCGGCTGCATCGGGTGCGGAATCTGCGTGAAAATGGGTGAACATTTCACAATTGAAAATAATCTTGCACGCGTGGATTACGAAAATTATCAGCCAAGCGAAAAGAATCAAACCGCTCTAAATAAATGCCCCAAAAAGGTAATTATTGAAACAGGAAAGAAGTGTAAAGCGTAAAATTTAAAGTGTAAAACCATAACTAAAAACTTAAAGCTAAAGACAAAAAACACCAAGTTCTAAACTTTTGAATTTTAAGCTGTGGTTTTGAGTTTTGGCTTTTAAATTTTAAACTTTCCTGCCCATACCCATTTAACTCCCTCGACACGTAGCGAAGCGAAGAGCCCGGAACGGAAAGCGGGAATCCAAACCAACGAATTTATTTCTGGATACCTGCTTTCGCAGGTATGACTGTGTGAATTGCTCAGTTAAAGTTATTTTATACCTTTATTGTCGTCTTCGGTTTTGCCGAGCATTGAATAGCCATCGTCCTGACGGTTGTGATTAACCTTTAATTTCTGCTCGTAAAGACGAATCACATCGCCTGCATTCATTCCAAGGCATTGAGCGAGCGAAATCCAGAAAAAGAGCATATCTATTACTTCAACGCGAGCGTTTTGCAAATCGTGCAGCCAGAACCGTTTACCTTCGCCGGCCTCCTTGCACCAATGCTTCCAATATGTGCAATCGCGAAGCTCTTCAATCTCACTGCTCATCGCTGCGATATAATTGTTGAGCCAAATACCAGCTGTGTGCGGGTCAAAGTCAGCTCGCAGGGCTTCCGGGTCAAAACCGGTTCGTTTATTTAGTTCGGCTTGCTTTGCGAATAATTCCTTAAGCATTTTTAACTCCTTGTAACTCGTTATCTATTATACAAATTGCTGCGGAAGAGGAAACTGTGAGCAGAAAGCTGTAACTTCTTCCTTAATCTTTCCGAGCACAGATTCATTGTCGATGTTTTCAGCTACCTGATTTATGAATGCGGCAACCTGCTCGGCTGCGGCTTCTTTCATTCCACGAGTAGTAATGGCAGCTGTTCCAATACGCAGACCGCTCGGATTAAAGGGCGGAGCTGGGTCATTTGGAACCGTATTACAATTGGCAACAATACCAGCCAAATCAAGTACCTGTGCGAATTTTTTGCCGCCGATTTTCTTGTTACGCAAATCCATCAAAATCAAATGATTGTCCGTGCCGCCTGAAACCAGCTCAAAGCCATACTCCATAAGTTTTGCAGCAAGTGCTTTTGCATTTTTGACGATTTGTTTTGCGTACTCGCCAAAGCAAGGCGTTGCTGCTTCGGCCAGGGCAACAGCGAGAGCGGCAATTGTGTGCATATGCGGGCCGCCCTGCATTCCGGGAAAAACAGTTTTATCTACTTTTTTAGCGTATTCCTCTTTGCACAACAGCATAGCTCCGCGAGGGCCGCGAAGGGTTTTATGCGTAGTGGTTGTAACAATATCGGCAAAAGGCACAGGGCTTGGATGAGCGCCGCCGGCAACCAGCCCTGCAATGTGAGCTATGTCGCTTACGTGATAGGCGCCAACCGATTTGGCTATTCGGCCAAACGCTTCAAAATCAATCTGTCTTGGATAAGCCGTTGCGCCGGAAATTATGAGCTTCGGCTTATGCTCTTTGGCAAGGGCTTCAATCTGGTCGTAATCAAATCGGCCAGTGGAAGCATCAACTTTGTATTGCACCGAATTGAATATCTTACCGGTTATGCTGACTTTCCAGCCGTGCGTTAAATGGCCGCCATCGGGCAAAGCCAAACCCATAATCGTATCGCCCGGCTCAATCAAAGACAGATACGCAGCAAGATTGGCAACCGAGCCGGAATATGTCTGGACATTGGCGTGGTCGGCTGCGAAAAGTTTCGTTGCACGATCGCGAGCCAAGCTCTCAATAACATCGGTTATTTCCTGACCCTGATAATATCGCTTGCCGGGGTAGCCCTCGGCGTATTTGTTGGTCAGGCAACTGCCGGTAGCAGCCATTACAGCTGCGGAAACGTAATTTTCGGAGGCAATTAAGCGAATTGAGCTTTTTTGACGGGCATCTTCCCGCTGGATAAGTTCGTAAATATCGGGGTTGCTACGCTCAAGAATCGTTGTCATATCAATATTCCATTACCTGATGAATTGACAATACTTATTAACAATGTTCAGTTTTTACGCACATTCTTATAGCACTTCGGCTGCTTTTATACAAGTTATTTGTTGACAAATTCCGGCGCAACATTACCATAAACGGCTAACGTACTGTTATTTAGATAAATATACGGTTGGAAAGTATGTCAGAAGAAAATGTGGCCTGGCTTGCCAAAGCAGAAGTCTTTTTTGAAAGAGCTGATAAGGCGGCCAAGACAAATAATTTTGATTATGCAGTAGATATGTATATCGAAGGTCTGGCTTGCGCGCCGGATGCGTTGCACAGTGGGCATATAGCTCTTCGGCAGCTCGCATTGTTGCGGCAGGTAAAAGGTGGAAAAAAACCGTCAGTAATGGAAAAAGTCAAACGTCTGACAGGAAAAACGCCGCTCGAACAAATGCTGAATGCTGAGTATCTCTTTTCGAAAGACCCTGACCATCTGCCATATGCTGAAGCACTTCTAAAAGCTGCAACCGCCGGCGGATACGAAAAGACAACTCAGTGGATTGCAGATTTGATTTTTCAGGCAAATAACGCCCTTACAAAACCATCATTCAAAACTTATATGCATTTGAAAGATTGTTATATAAAAATAAAACAATTCGATAAGGCAATCGCTGCCTGCCAGCAGACAATACGGCTAAAACCAAATGATGGCGAACTCGCTGAAGAATTCAAAACACTTTCAGCGGAACTGACCGTTTCAAGAGGTAAATACGATCAGGAAGGCGATTTCAGGAAGTCAATGAAGGACAGGGAGAAGCAGGAAAACTTCCAGAATCAGGCAAGTGTAGTCAAAACGCAAGACTATCGGGCTTCGGCGATCGAGCAGGCAAGAAAAAATCTCGTCGCTGAACCACAACTGCCAAGAAATATATTCAAACTCGCTGACGTTTTGGCAGAACTGCAAACAGATAAAACTGACGAAGAAGCAAGGCAGCTGCTGGAAAGCGCATATAAAAATACCGGCGATTTTAGCTTTCAGGAAAAAGCAGGAAAAATAAAAGTAGATAACATAAAACGAAAAATAGGTGAAGTTAAAGAACTCATCGAAAAAGACCCGCAGCAGTCGGATGCAAAAGTTGAACTGGGAAAACTAAACAAAGGACTCAAAGTTGCCGAGTTGGAGCACTATCGGCGGTGCGTCAAGAATTATCCGACAGATCTGAAAATGAAATATGAATACGGCGTGCGATTGATGAGGGATGAAAAATACGATGACGCAATACCTCTTTTGCAGGAAGCGCAAAGAGAGCCAAAACACAAAATATCTGCAATGAGTAAAATCGGCTTGTGCTTTTTTATGAAGGGCTGGTACGCCGATGCGATAGATATATTTACGCAAGCATTAGACCAGTCTGAAATAAAAGATAGCCGCGCTGCAAAAGAATTAAGATATAATCTGGCTCGCAGCTATGAAAAACAGGGCGATACAGAAAAAGCACTTGAAATATACCGTAAAATAGCTCAGCTCGATTTCGGATACAAAGATATTCGCCAACGAGTGGACAAGCTGAGAAATAAACAGAACAATAAACAATAATAATTTAACAGGAGATTGAAGTGGCACATTCATTATCAGCAAAAAAAAGAGTAAGACAAAATGTTAAAAGCAACACTACCAACCGTGCGCGTAAAAGCCAGGTAAAAACACAAACCAAACATTTCGAGGATGCTCTGGAAAGTGGCGATGCGATAGTTGCCGAAGAACAACTGAAACTGGTTTCAAAAAAACTCGATAAAACCGCTGCGAGAAGCACTATGCACAAAAAAACAGCTGCGAGAAAAAAATCTCAAATGGCAAAACAGCTCAATGCCTTAAAAGCAAAGAATGCATAGTTTATTGAGTTGCTATTGTGGCGGCACAAAAAACACGAAGTACTGTATGAGATATGAAAATATGATTTGTTGGAGCAACGTATGAGGGCATCTGAAATGAAGAAGGGCCAAACCGTCAATCTTGATGGGAAGCTCTACGTAATTGTTGATTATCAGCACGTAAAACTCGGCAAAGGCGGAGCGGTCTACCAAACAAAATTAAAAGGACTGGCTGACGGCCTGACTCAAAATATTCGTCTGCGAGCGGAAGAGAATATCGAAGAAGCATATCTCGATAAAAAAACATACGAATATCTCTATTCAGCCGGCAGCGAACATGTCCTGATGGATACGAAAACCTATGACCAGATTACGCTCAACGATGAGACCTTTGGTGATGGGCCGAAATATCTGAAACCAAATACGCAACTGCAGATTAGTATGCACGAAGGAAGGCCTGTAATTATAACTCTTCCAAATACAGTTGATCTAAAAGTTACTGACACTCCGCCGGATATTAAGGGAGCCACTGCAACAAATCAGACTAAGCCGGCAACTACCGAGACAGGGCTTGTTGTGCAGGTTCCGCCGTTTATCAAGGTTGGCGAGGTTATTCGCATTGATACACGCACGGGGGAATACTTAGCGAGAGCCAAAGACTAAATAAGTTCATTGTTAATTGTTCGTAGTTAATAGTTAATAGTTAATAAACTACAATCCTATGCCGCTTAATAAAATAAGAAAAACCCTCCTGAAAATCTTCGGCTCACGCAATGAGCGGCTGGTTAAAAGTTATCTCGCAATATCAATCAGCGCAAATCTTTTCGAAGAACAAATCAAAAAGCTGAGCGATGATGAATTAAAAAACAAAACCAGTCAATTCAAAGCTCAATTAAAATCATCAGCAAAACCAGAAGACATTATTCCTGAAGCGTTTGCCGTTGTAAGGGAAGTTGCCTGGCGAAACTTAAAAATGCGACATTTCGATGTGCAGCTGGTCGGCGGAAATGTTTTGTACGAAGGTAAAATAGCAGAAATGGCTACCGGCGAAGGCAAAACGCTTGTTGCTACTCTCGCTGCGTATATGGTTCATCTGACCGGCAAAAGAGTGCACGTAGTAACGGTTAATGATTACCTCGCCAAACGAGATGCCGAATGGATGATGCCGGTTTACACATCGCTCGGACTAACTGTCGGGGCGATTCAGTCGGATATGGATGCGGGCGGCAATAACAGAAAAGAACAATACGACTGCGATATAACTTACGGAACAAATAACGAGTTCGGCTTCGATTATTTAAGAGATAATATGAAGATGTCTCTTAAACAAATGTCGCAGGGAAAATTAGAATACGCCATAATCGATGAGGTCGATTCAATCTTAATTGACGAGGCACGAACGCCGCTGATTATTTCCGGCCCGGCTTTCGATGATGTTACAAGATACAAAAAGGCAAAAGATGTAGCTGTAAAACTGCTCGCTTTGCAGGCCGGCTATGAAAAAACAAAAAAACAAATAGATGCAGCCAAAAGAGCAGTCGCAACGCATCGAGGTGAACTGGCTGACGCTAAAAAGGATAAAAACGCCGAGCGAATCGAGAAAATAAAAAAGGAAATTGAAAAAAGTCAAACCGAACTCGAACAAGCCGAATATAAACTCCAGCAGGCAACTGAATATTACGAAGTTGAATATGACAGAAAGCAAGTGCACTTAACGCACGAAGGACTCGGCGCGGCGCAGGATATAGCGCAGGTCGGCTCATTTTTTACCGGCTCAAATATGGAATGGCCGCATCTGCTCGAGCAAAGTTTAAGAGCTCACATCGTATTTGAAAGAGAAAAAGATTATGTGGTAATTGAAGGCCAGGTCGTAATCGTTGACGAATTTACAGGCCGACTAATGCACGGCAGGCAATGGTCGGACGGCTTGCATCAGGCAATCGAAGCAAGGGAAGCTGTAAAAGTAAAAGAAGAATCACAAACATTGGCTACTATTACGTTTCAGAATTTCTTCAAGCTCTACGACAAAATTGCCGGAATGACCGGAACAGCTGAAACAGAAGCTGAAGAATTTATGAACATCTATAATCTTGACACGGTTGTGATTCCGACAAATAAGCCCTGCATTAGAGACGACATTGAGGATGCAATCTATAAATCGATGCCGGAAAAATTCAACGCAATAGCAGAGCAGATAAACGAAATCAGTTCGCAGGGCAGGCCGGTTCTCGTGGGAACAATCAGCATAGAAAAAAGTGAGGCGATTTCAGCTGTTCTTGGCAAAAAATTCGGCGTTGAACACGAAGTATTAAACGCCAAGCAGCACGAACGAGAAGCCATTATTGTTACAAAAGCCGGCCATCAGCATAAAGCTGCTAATGGTAAAATGTTCGGCAATGTAACAATAGCAACAAATATGGCTGGACGCGGAACGGATATTAAACTCGCTGACGGCGTAGCTGAAATTGGCGGCTTGCACGTACTCGGAACAGAACGGCACGAAGCAAGAAGAATTGATAATCAGCTTCGCGGACGGACGGGAAGGCAGGGCGACGCCGGCAGCAGTCAATTTTTCCTCAGCTTCGATGATGATTTAATGAGTATCTTTGCTCCCGACTGGACGGTCAAAGCCCTTTCCTGGATCGGCTGGGAAGAAGGTCAGCCCATCTATCACAGCAGAATCAGTAAGGGAATTGAAAAAGCACAGAAAAAAGTCGAAGAGAGAAACTTTGAAATCAGAAAAAGCGTGCTTGAATATGATGAAGTAATGGACTACCAGCGAAAAATTTTCTACTCGCAAAGACGCAGGATTATTGCCGGTAAAAATTTGAAAACCATTATCGAAGAAATGCTGAATGCAACCATTACGAAAAACTGCAGTACAATCCTGAATGCAATCTATCCTTACAAATGTATCGCCGAATGGGCGAGAAGTGATTTTGGCGTGGATTTGAAACCGGCGGAAATAAGCCGATTAGATTCAGAGGAAATTGAAAAACAAATCAAAGCACAATCAATACAAACAGCGACAAATGAAATATCAATTTCGCTCGGCGAATACCTTGAAGATTATTCCGACCCGAAGAGCTGGGACGTTGATGGTTTATGTAAATGGGCGATGCGAAGCTACAGCGTCAGTTTAAGTCCGGCTAAAATCAAAAACCTCATTCCCGATGAAATCGAAGAACAACTAATAGCAGCAGCTGCTGAACAAATTACCAAAAAAGACTGCTCGCATCTTAATGGATTTCTGGAAAGTGATTTTGCAATTCAAACACTGGGCGAATGGGCAAATGCAAAATTCGATTTGAAACTTGGTATTGAAGATATGAGGGAATTGACCGCTCAGCAGGCAGATGAGTTGCTCGCCGAAAAGGTAGCTCAAAAATATAAGCAGAGAGAAATTGAATATCCTGTCGAGTTTGCGATGAATATGGCCTTTGGGCCGCAGGGAGTAAATGTTTATGGTTTCGAGGCGCTTGCCAAATGGGCAAATGAAAAATATCAGGCAAACCTGTCGGTTGAAGAAATACAAAATGCCACACCGAAAGCTCTGCATAAACAACTGCTTGAATTAAGCAGAAGTTTTAACGAAGCTGAACTCGAAAAGCAAATTGACGACAAAATAGCCGAACTGGATACGCCGGAATTGGTTGGCTGGGCAAACGAAAGATTCTGCGCCGAGTTAGATGAGGACGCTTTTAATAACGGTGAGCAGAAAAAAGAAATAATCCTTGATGCGGCAAAAGAATTTTTGCGAAGAGAACTTGGCGACCTTGAAAAATATGTTCTGCTTCAGGTTTATGACAGCACATGGAAAGACCATCTCTACGCAATGGACCATCTGAAGAGCAGTATATGGATGCGTTCGTGGGCGGAGAAAGACCCAAAAACCGAATACAAACGTGAGGGTTTCAGGATGTTTGAAGAGGCACTTGAAACCATTCAGGAAAAAGTTGCTGATACCATTTTCAAAGTCCGACTCGAAGCCGGCTGGAAAGCGCAAAGCGTTTGGAATGTGAGTAAAACAGCCCACGATGAAATCGGCCAATTCGCACTCGACCAAAGACAGCGAGCAGCAGCCCAGGCACCACAGGGCGAGCGAAAAACAAAACAGATAAAACTTTCTCAGCCCAAAGTTGGCCGAAACGACCCCTGCCCGTGCGGAAGTGGTAAAAAATACAAAAAGTGCTGCGGAAAAAATTAGTGCAATAAAAAAAACCTTTTGAAAATCAGCGAAATCTGCGATTAAACAAAATAAAAATGTTGAGCAGCGCTTTGCTTAACACAGAGCGTTAGTAAACACAAACAGAAATTCATCCCTGAGTTAGAAAATCATTGTAGCTATAAAAAAAGAAAACATCGAGTAGCATTAACTTCTCGATGTTTTCCGGAGGGGAGAAAATCTTTCTCTTACTTTGTTCGTTTATACCTGCTGTTATCGGCAGATGCGTAATCAACACTTTAACCGCATTGAAAAATTTTATCCAATAAAAAAGAGATAATTACTGGAAATCGTATTTTTACACCAAAAATAGCGGTTATATCGTCTAACTTAACTTTTTTTAAGCCATTTGAATCTGAACACGCTGCGGATTTTTTCGGTAAATCTTATCCCAAGATGCTGTGTGCTCGTTCTAAAATCGATGCGTTTGAAATCGGCTGCGGTTGGCTTGGCAGGTGATTTGCCAAATACCGATAGCAGCCAGCCGGCAATTGAGCCAAAAAATGAACCAGTTTTATTATGGAAAAGCATTTTCAAGTTTATTGCCTATGAACAACGAAGGCTTCGACTGAGCTCAGCCGAATGTCCCATGAACAATGAACTATCTCCTATCTCTGAACTGCCTGTTTTAGATTGGCCAGTAATTCCTGACCACTGCGATTTGTCCATTGCGATTCGCCGAATAACTGGTGTTTTTCGAGAATTTCATTGTTTGAATTGTAATACTCACTAACCGCTTCAATGCCGCCGGCAGCCGAACCGGTTGTTTTATATTTACCATCCAAAAGCCACTTGCTTATTTCGCTGTCGCACTCAGCCGGATAAATCATAGCTACCACAAATTTATCGTTGGCGTATTTTGCAAGATTAACTTTTACCCGACAAGGTGGTGCAAAGCGAACAGCCATATTTATAAGCGATTTGAAATCACGATTTGCAGTTTCGATTTTGTCAGAATAGAAAAACATCCCTGCTTCAAGCTGAAAAATTTCCGAAGGGACACCCTTTAATTCGAGCCGGCCATCGGGAAAAGCGTTATATATTTTATAAACCTTTCCATCTTTATATTTTTCGCTCTCGAGAAGTTCAGCTACTTCTTCGGCTGTAAAACCAACACCGCAATTTTCGCCGAAATCAAAAATGTATAATCCGACATATTTTTGGCTGTCTTTAAGTTCTGGTAATTTCATAATTTTTCAATACCGTTTTTATTTCACTAAAAGTTTTGCAAACCTGCGTTTGCCAACCTGAATAATCATTCCATCTCTCGGCGTAATTTTCAGATTAGGGTCGCTGATTTTTTTGCTGTCAATACTAACAGCAGATTGCTTTATCATTCTTTTACCTTCGCCGCCGGTTTCAACGAGTTTGCAGTAAAGCAGGAGTTTGCTCGCCATAACCGGTTCAGCTGAAATTTCAATTTCATCAATTTCATCGGGCATCTGTTTTTTTGCAAAAACATTTTCAAATTGTGCTTCAGCTTCTTCGGCTGCGGCTTTGTCGTAAAATATACTTACAATAGTTTTGCCGAGCAAAACCTTTGCCTTTTTCGGATGTGTTTTTTCACTGTCAACAAGTTCCGCAATTTTTTCAGCTGGGAAATCGGTTAGAAGCGTAAAATAATTTTCCATCATTTCATCTGAAATACTCATCACTTTGCCGAACATTTCCGCCGTCTCATCGGTTACGCCGATGTAATTGTTTTTTGATTTGCTCATTTTTTCTTTGCCGTCAAGCCCGACAAGAATCGGCATAGTGATTACAACCTGCGTGTCCTGGCCATATGCCCGCTGAATATCACGGCCGACAAGATTGTTAAAGGTCTGGTCGGTTCCGCCAATTTCAACATCGCTTTTAACCACAACCGAATCGTAGCCCTGCATAAGCGGATAAATAAATTCGTGCATATAAACATCTTCATCAGCTTTCAGGCGTTTTTTGAAGCTGTCTCGCTGCAGCATCTGGGAGACCGTTTTTTTGGAAGCCAATTGTATAATTTCCATTGCTGTCAATTTTTCCAGCCATTCGCTGTTGTGTCGGATTTCCAATTTGTCTTCTGAAATATCGATGATTTTTGCCGCTTGGGCCAAATATGTTTTTGCATTTTCTTCGATTTGCTGCTGCGAGAGCATTGGGCGGGTTTTGTCCTGGCCGGTGGGGTCACCGATTCTTGCGGTGTAATCGCCTATGATTAAAACAGCTTTATGGCCGATATCCTGAAATTGTCGCATCTTGCGAAGTACCACTGTGTGGCCGAGATGAATATCCGGGCTTGTCGGGTCGAGGCCGAGCTTTATTCGCAATTGTTTTTTCTGCTGACCGGCTTTGGCCAGTTTTTCTGCCAGCTCCTGCCGGCTGAAAACCTCAACTGTTCCACGTTCTAACTGCTTGGCTTGTTCCAAAATCGCTTTATCCATCGCTCTTCTCTTAAAAAATTAAGATTTCTCAGGACAGGATTATAACAGCTGAGCAAAAGAAAGACAAGTTTGGTTTATTTGGCTGCGTGCTTTACTTTGGATGCTTTTTTTTGTTCCAAATATGATTTGACTGCGAAAATATATGAGATAAAAGCCCAGATGAAAAAAGTGAGACACACAATTTTTACCTGCCCTTTAGTTAATAGGTTATATAATGGCTTGGCTTTGCTCGGCCAGAAAATATTCACATCCCAGTGATAAACCGCATCAATCAGGACGTGAAACCACACGCCCAAAATACCGGAAATCAGCATTTTCCAAAAGCTGGTTTTGTAAGGCACGTGAACAAGCTGCATTACCTTTTTGAAGATGTTGCGAAATGGATACGCAGCGAGTCCCCAGAGTAGGCCAGCAGCAGCGCCGATTAAAAGCGTATGAACATATCTGTGATATGGCCAGTGGTCGTAAAATAAAACTTCAATATCGACTATGACATTAGCGAGAATAAAGACTGGAACATCGATATACTTTCGCAGTATGAGAGCGACGAATCCACTTGGCCCGAAATGATATGGTGTGTACGGCATAGTTAGTTGTTGTAATACTCTTAGTGATAAATCTCCGTCAGTTCTTTATCGGTTTCTCGAAATTGTCGGGTGTTATGTGATTTAGCTGTCCGGCCTGTTTGTTTTGCGGAGGGAATACCTTTTTCCAATTTGTTTTAACCGTTGCTGCCAAACCTAAAAGAACTATAAGTATCCCTATCCCAACGAGTACAGGATTATTTTGTGTCCATGTAATCACTTGATGCCACAGAGTTTCATCGGATTTCTTACTTTCTTGTTTTGCTATTGTATTATTATCTCCAAAAGTCGAATCAGCAACATTTTGCTGGGCTATATTTTCACCAATATTGTATGTGGTAATAGTAGTCTTAGATAGTTTATCTCCCACATCCAAATTGTAAGTGTTCGTTTTTTTCGACATCCTTTCGAGACGCCTGCAGACATGTTTTTCAAAAGGTGCTGTAATACTTTCATTGAAAGCGTCAACCATTTCATCAAATTTCGTTTTTCCAAATGCATTAGTTCCAAGCAAAACAACGCCGAAATCTTTACCTTCTGAAATTTTTCCATCATTAGACGCTTTCAACATTTTGAAAAGCAAAACAAGTTCTTGGTCTGGCTCAGGCGGTAGTACAAAATTGCCAGAACCTAACACACCCACAACACTTTTACAAAACTTGTCGTACCATTTTTGTAAGTTGCTACTTTCGTCTGAAGCAGAGAGTGCATTATTTATAATGTGGCAAATCACAGGATTGTTTTCAATAAGGTAAATTAGCTTATTGAGACGCGTATTGAAAACACTAAAATCCGAATTCATCAGTTCATTACATGTATCATCAAATTGCTGATTAGCATCTTCAATCTGTTTAATTGAAAAACTTATAGGTGTTTTAGCTGTAGATTTGGGTTGGTCTAATAGTCCATTTATCATATCACTTTTAATAGAACGCAAAACACCTATCGTATTCATTGTTGATTTTGATGCTTTAGCTCCACCACTCTTATTCTCTTTAAGAATATCGTCTCTGCTTTTAATAAAATATTTGCACTTCTGGCTTTCTGTGCCATATAAACGCTCCAATAAGTTAATAGTTGTACTAGCTGCCTCGGCCTCAGCTTCAAGGCTACGCTTTTTAGCAGTTTTTATTGCTGAATCGATACATTCAATGATTTTGTCAGTATTTATTTTCATAACTTTTCCACAAGAAGTCATTTATCCTGTTAGGTATTCGTTTGATATTAAATAGTTTTGAACGTAATCTTTGACCGCTTCTTCAAGAGAAATAGTTTCTTTTTCGTAGCCGGCGTTTTTTAATTTAGCCATATCGGCCTGTGTATAATACTGATATTGTTCGCGAATGGATTCGGGCATTTCTACGTATTCAATTTCCGGCTTTTTATTCATTGTTGCAAAAACGGCCTTTACCAAATCGTTCCAGTTGCGTGCCTTTCCTGTGCCGATATTAAAAACGCCACCAATTTCCCGATGGTCAAAAAAGAAAAGCGTCATATCTACAGCATCTTTCACATAAATAAAATCACGGACATATTCACCATCGCTGTATTGCTGATTGTGCGATTTGAAAAGTTTAACTTTGCCGGTTTCGTTTATCTGCTCAAAAGATTTCAAAATAAAACTTCGCATATCAGCTTTGTGATATTCGTTGGGGCCAAAAACATTAAAGTATTTTAAGCCGATAATTTTGCTTAGTAGCCCCGCCCGCTTTGCCCATAAATCGAAAAGCTGCTTTGAATAGCCGTACATATTCAGCGGCCTTAAATCTTCGATTTTATTTTCGTCATCGCTAAAACCAACTGGGCCGTTGCCGTAAGTAGCTGCGCTTGAAGCGTAAATAAAACGAATCTTTTCCGACGTTGCCCACTGAGCAAGAAGTTTTGTGTATTCGTAATTATTTTTCATCAGAAACGAAGCATCGGTTTCCGTAGTAGATGAACAGGCGCCAATGTGAAAAATGGTATCTATTGGCGGACAAATCCTACCTTCAATGACCATCTGCAAAAAATCATCTTTTTCAACATAATCGGCAAAGGAAAGGTTTTGCAGATTCTTCCATCTATTGTCGCTGCCAAGCTGGTCAACAGCGAGAATGTCGCTAATGCCTCTTTTGTTTAAGGCGGCAATCAATGCTGAACCAATAAAGCCGGCTGCTCCTGTAACTATTATCATTTTTAGATTCCTATATTTTTTCAGCTAACCGTAATACGAGCAATATGTTTTATCAGTTTCCCAAACCGTTACGCAATGCAGCTTTGCTTTGCTGAATTTATCAGCCAGCTGCTTCCACGCAAAAACTGTTATATTTTCAACGGTGGGATTGGATTTGGCAAATTCGGCTACATCAACATTCAGGTTTTTATGGTCAACAATTTTTATGAAATTTTCGTCAACCGTTTTTTCAAATTCAGCACTACTGAAATCATTTTTATCAGCGGATGTTTTAACTGTAACTTCAAGAATGTAGTTGTGGCCGTGTCCGGCCGGGTTTGCACATTTGCCAAACAAATCAAAATTACGTTCTTTGCTAAAGCTGTCGTTCCAGAGTTTATGCGTTGCGGCAAATTCAAATTTTTCACTAAAATAAATCATATCACAATCCCTGCTGTCGATAGCCACTTTTCTAAAAGGGTTCAGCGACAATTTCAAGCCGCTCAATTTTGCACTGCCGAATTTGTCAGCCAGTTTTTCCCAGCTTGATTTTAAGAGCTGCGTTATGTCAGCTAAATTTATATGCTTTGCATTTTGAAAATTATTTTTTATACGCTCAGAAAAAACAGGTATAGCGAATTTACGAACCTTTTTATCGATTTGCGTAACATTAATAATAAAGCCGGTAGCCGGGTCGATTTCACCGGTTAGCTCCACCGAGAGTTCCAAAAATATCGCCAGGCCGTTTCCAGCTGGCTTTGAAGCATAAGAATTAAAGCCATCCTCATCTTCAGATAGAAAAGGATTTACAGAAAACCGCACTAATCTTGTCAATTTGTTCATTGTTTATTGTTCATTGTGAAAAAATTTCTACGAACAATGAACTACCAACTAAAAACTACTTATGTATTAAGGTCATAACTTCACTGCGGCTTCGTGGGTCTTTTTTGAACATTCCCCGAAGAGCAGAAGTTACCATAACCGAGCCGGGCTTTTTTATTCCGCGAATCGTCATACAACTATGCGAGGCCTCGAGAACCACAGCTACTCCCTTTGGCTTTAAGCCCTTCATTAAAAAATCAGCGATTTGTTCGGTTAATCGCTCCTGTACCTGCAGCCGCCGCGCAAAACCATCAACAATTCGAGCAAGTTTGCTTACGCCAAGAACAGCTCCATCCGGCAGATACGCAATGTGAGCAGAACCGATAAACGGCATAAGATGATGCTCGCAGGTACTGTAAAAAGGTATATTACGCAGCAAAACTATCTCGTCGTATTTTTCAGAAAAAACACTTTTAAGATGTTCGCCTGGCTCAGTTTTCATTCCGGCCAGCAATTCGCAATACATTTTTGCAACGCGACTGGGCGTATTTTTTAAGCCCTCCCTTTCGGCATCCTCACCAAAAGCCAAAAGCAATTCTTTTACAGCTTTTTCAATTCTGTCTTTATCTATCTGACCGTATTTTTCGTTCATAATTTCATCTTACTCTTTCGCTGAATTTTCGTTTTTATTTTTTTGCTGCATTTATTACGTAAGTTGTCAGCAGCCGCACACCGAATCCGCTTGAGCCGGCGGTGGAAAATTCGCTCGGCTTTTCAAACATATCCACGCCAGCCATATCGAGATGTGCCCATTTCGCATCGCCAATGAATTGTTTCAAAAAAGCAGCAGCTGTGCAAGCTCCGCCCCATCTGCCGCCGATATTTTTCAAATCAGCAATTTTACTTTTCATCTCTTTAGCGTATTCATCTCCGCTTGGCAGATGCCAGACTTTTTCACCGCTAAATTTGGCTGCCTTTTGCAATTGTTTGACAAGTTTATCGTCATTGCTCATAAGACCAGCCATATATTTTCCAAGAGCCACCGCGCACGCTCCAGTTAGCGTTGCTATATCAACAATAGTTTCGCAATTTTGTTTGGCGGCGTAACTTAAAGCATCGCACA
Organism: Planctomycetota bacterium; assembly: GCA_023135865.1. Taxonomy (GTDB): domain Bacteria; phylum Planctomycetota; class Phycisphaerae; order Sedimentisphaerales; family Anaerobacaceae; genus JAGLSG01. Next base: position 24,318 of record JAGLSG010000011.1, read on the forward strand.
AAATCATTCTTCCTTCAGCGTCTGTGTTTTGCACTTCGACGGTTTTTCCGCTGAACGTTGTTATAATATCGCCTGGCCGATAACTCGTTCCGCTTGGCATATTTTCAGCTGTTGGAATAAAGCCGTAAACATTGATTGGCAGTTTCAATTCGGCGATGGCTTTCATTGTTGCAAGAACTGCAATTCCGCCGCATTTGTCGAATTTCATTTCCTGCATTCCGTTCGATGGCTTGATACTGATTCCGCCGGAGTCAAAAGTTATCGCTTTTCCAACAAGGCCGATTGTGTTTTTATTTGCGACTCTGGCTTTCGGCGTGTATTTCAAAATAATAAATCTCGGTTTATTTTCTGAGCCGCTGCCAACAGCCAAAATTCCGCCCATCGATTTTGCAGCCAATTGTTTTTCATCGAAAATTGTGCAGCTAAGTTCTTTTGAGTTGCGAGCAATTTCTTTTGCAATTTCAGCGAGCTTAGCCGGATTGATTACATTGCCCGGCCGATTGGCCAGTGTTCGTGCATAGCTTTGTGCTTTACCGATTATTATGCCGGCATCGACTCCGCTTTTTAATTTTTTCGTTTTTGCCGAATCAAATTCAATTAGTTCCACGCAAAGCGAATCCAGTCGTGCGTCTTTGCTTTGGGTAACAAATTCATCGTAACGGTAACTGCCGAAATAAATCCCCTCTGCACAAATTTGGCCGACTGTAGCGAGATCAGATTTTGTTCCAAATGCAAGGTGAACTGCAAAGGTGAGATTTTTGATTTTCATCAAGACAGCTTTATTTGCTGCTGCTGCCGCTGCTTTGCGAAGTGTATCTAATGTCGCTTTTTTCTTTTCGCCAAGCCCGACAAGAAGTATCCGGCCAACGTCAGTTTGCTTGCTGTTATAAACCACTGCACTCGTCAGGTTTTTGGCTTTGAAATCGCCCGACTCGAGCAAGCGGCTAATAGCTCCTGAAAATTTACTGTCAAGCTGTTTGCCGATTTTATCAAGTCCGGCATCTGAAAAAACTCCGATAGCCACCATATCCGCTTTGCATTTGCCGCAATCAGCTGTACGGGTTTTTATTTCGATATTGATAATCTCTTTCATTTTTTCTTTCCCTTTTCTTTGTTTGGAATTGCTGATTTGGAATTCTGTTTTGCTCTATATCGAAGATAACTTTCGATGAAGCTATCGATTTCGCCATTGAGAACAGCTGCCACGTTTCCCGTTTGAAAATCAGTGCGATGGTCTTTGACCATCTGGTAGGGCTGCATAACGTAGCTGCGTATCTGGTTGCCCCATGCGATTTCGCCTTTATTGCTATATAATTTTGCGATTTGAGCATCACGTTTTTGCTGCTCAAGCATATAGATTCTGGCCTTTAACATTTTTATCGCTTGTGCCTTATTCTTATGCTGACTTCTGTCGTTTTGACATTGTACGACAATTCCGGTCGGCTCGTGCGTAATGCGAACAGCTGAACTGACTTTATTTACGTGCTGACCGCCGGCTCCTGATGCGCGATAAAAATCGATTCTAATGTCTTCATCGTTTATTTCAATATCAACATTATCATCGAATTCAGGCGTACAATCAACAGCTGCAAAACTTGTATGTCTGCGTTTTTGTGAATCGAAAGGACTTATTCGCACCAAGCGATGCACACCGGTTTCGCAGGATAATTTACCAAATGCAAATGGGCCTGTAACTCGAAGCGTTACTGAACGAATACCTACTTCTTCGCCCGGCGTAATATCGAGTTCTTCAAATTTGTATTTGGCATCTTCAAAATATCTTGTGTACATTCTGAGCAGCATATTTGCCCAATCGCAGCTTTCTGTTCCGCCGGCTCCTGCGTGGATACTGAAAAAACAATTTCGCATATCATCAGGTTTACAAAGCAGGCCGGATAGCTCAATTTGCTGACATTGTTTCTGAAGATTGGCCAAATCACCCTCGATTACCTTAAATGTTTCCGTGTCCGATTCAGTTTCAGCCAGTTCAAACAATTCAGCTGCGTCATTTACATTGCAAAGAAGTGCTTTTGCCGGCTCGACTATGGATTTTACTGCACTCAATTTTGAAACCGTTGCCTGAGCCGCTTCGGGATTGTCCCAGAAACCTTCAGATGACATTTTTTCTTCAAGTTGTTTTAATTGAGCTTCTTTTTCAGCGAGGTCAAAGCCAGTCCCGGATTTTTTCGACCCGGGCCAACAATTCTGTGATAGCGGATTTTAATTCAAATAATTCCATAATATCAGCTCTTATTTTTTTGAATGAGCACTGCTTATATCATATTAAATTTATCGTTGCAACCTTAGCAAAAAATGACCATTGCCTCCAATTGGCTTATTTTCTGTTTTCCTGACAGAATTTCGCCATAAGCTCCATTGCCCTGTTCGTCTTTTCAGCTGAGCCGTCCATCTCTGCGTAGGCATTTACCAATTTAAGCAATTCAGCATCCGGCTCGACTTTTCCGAAATTATGTGCAACATTAACAATCGCTGCATCAAGACCATATTCCATCGCCTTTGCAAGATAAGCTCTGCAAACACCGATTTTTCTCGCCGGCAAATCACGCGAACAATTACTGATACCAAATGAAAAATGTACGCCTTTCATCGTAATATCGTTTTTGATTTTTTTTACAGTTTCAAATGCACGGTATGTGTAGCCCTGCACACCCGGTTCAAAAGGCATATCTATCGCAAGAGGAAATACTGTCGAATCGAAAAATATTTCATCCGGCTCAAAATCATATTTGCCAACGGCTGTTGCAAAAATCCGTTTTGCGAGCAGGCACAATTCATCAACTGAACACGCTCCGCCAGGACCAATCGGCTTGCTGTCGCCAACGAGAAGGCCAACGAAAGAATAATCGTAATCATCTTTCAGCGGAAAAATTTTGTCCATTGTGAAAACCTTGACCGAGTTTATAAGCGGCGGTTTAACGGATTCATTCGTATCATACCATTTTTTCAGGCCGGCAATCAGAACTTCGTCATTACTGCTGTCGATGCAGATGGGGACTCCATTGGAATATCTGCGAACCAGCTCAACATACTCAACCATCATATTGGCTGTTACATTCATATCGCCTTCGCCGAAAGCGTCGAGATTTACCGCTATGTAACTGGCACCATTTTCAGCTTGCGATTGAATAAGATTCTTTATGTAATCAAGCGGTTGCGATGGCTTCAAATAAGCATCACAACCAAGCTGCGCCAGCTGTTTCATCATTTCGGTTGTCTTAGGAATTGAGGCGTGAACCGATTCGCCAATTGTAATTAAATCTTTTTTCATCATAAGTTCCTTTGTAAACAGCAAATTGACGCTCAAAACTCTAAATTACCTATTTTATTCCGCTAAAAACCGATTTTAATGTTGTGGATAACCTGTTGATAATCAAAATTACAACTCCAAAAACGGTTTTTGATGATACCAGAAATATCCGGCCAAAGCCAGCGGTATATTTTATAGTTATACTTATAGAATTAAGGGCGGCGACTTCTAAGTTCTTATAAAAAAGCATCTTACGGCCACAAGCAAGCTCCAGCTGAATGGCCGAATTCATTAAACCGGCTTGCAAATGTAAATATGTTAGCATTTACGTAAATTTGCAATAGATTATTATAAAATTGTGCTGGCGGTGGATAAATCGGCTGGAAAATAGAAATCAAGCACTAATACAGGCAGGCCGCTATTTTGCTCGAAACAGTGGTTTGTGGCCATAATCAGAGGTAAACTTAAAGAAAAAAGTTGCTTATCCATCCACAATCCAACATTATAGCACAGGAAAATATCAAGTTCAGATATTAAGATACTGTATAAATACCTTTTGAGGAGGATTTCTACAATGACAAACAGTTCAGCAAAATTCACAATTTCAAGATTATTTATCGCCATCCTTTGTCTCGTTATATTTGCCGCCTGTTGCAGTGCGCAGCAGAGCAGATGGGACGAGGTAAATGTATGGAAAATTTCGGCACAAAATGATGACTGCCTGATAAAAGTGAAAACGATTCAGGAGGGCACTTCTAAAGCACTCCAAATCGATTACAAATTACAAGAAGGAAGCTGGGTAAAAATGGATAAGCCAATGGAATCACTGCCCAGCGATAAAACACCTATAAGTTTTGATATTAAGGCAGATGCCGGCTCGGATATAGAAATAAAATTTATCGATAATGATGGCACTGTTTTCTGGACAAAATATAATTTAGCCGGCAAATACGAAAGCTGGACTAAAATGGTTGTATCTCTTGAGAATCTGGAATATGGCTGGGGCGGTAAAAACAAGAACTTTGATGGTCTCGCCCAGTTCGGATTTGCTTTTTCCGGCACTGGTAAAGGTAAGGTATGGCTAAGGGATATTCGCTTTGCAGATGAAAAAACCAAAACAACCCTGCCAATAAAATTAAAACCAGAATCAACTGTTGACCCAAATGCTGAGTTGGAAGGAATTGGATTTGCACAGAGAAGAGCTGAAAAAATGCTGCCGGAAGACCCTCTCGTATTAGAGTATCTAAAAGTTATCCAGGATACATCTTCTCCGGAAAAACAGCTCCTTGCATCTATGGAAGATTTGGAGGCACAAACATTTAATAATGCATTGGTAGCGATGGCTTTTATATTAAAAGGTGAAAAGCAAAGAGCTGAGCGTATCCTTGATTTTTATGCCAACGCAACCGACAAAGATAATAAGGACAAGTCCCTCCAGAATTTCTACTATGATGGCGAAGCACGCGGATTTTTCCAGTATGTCTCGATGAGGGACAGTAACACCGCCAGCTCTGACCTTCATACGGAAGACATAACTGTGCACGGCGAAAAAGTGAAAGTTGCCGCATATCACAATCCAGGAAATTCCGACCGCTGGATGGGCGATATGGTCTGGCTGATGTACGCATACAAACATTACGAAAAAGAATATAAATCAGACCGCTATGCTGGCATAACGAAACAAATAATGGAGCTTTTGGTATCCTGGTATAAAGACGACCCACAAGGTGGCGGATATATTCAGCACGGCTGGCGAAAAGGCGATATAAAACTGCACGAAAACCACGGCCATCCAGAAGGAAATATCGATTGTTATGCACTGTTTAAAATTCTCGGTGATGACGAAATGGCTGGCAAAATCAAAACCTGGCTCAACCGGCAATTCGGCAATAATAAAAATCTGCCGCTCGATTTATATACCTGGCGAGTTCTGGCTTATGGAAAAAATTCGGAGTATTTGCTTGATATTCCAGATTATGATTTTCGCTATCGCAAAACGCTTACAATTAACGGCAAAAAGGTGATGGGTTTTTACAACTGTGCCAATATAAATGCAAATAATATCTGGCTTGATGGAACCGGCCATATCGCCTGTGCATACATCGCCTACGGCGACAAGCAGCGCGGCTATTTCTATTCCAATCAACTCGATGCTCTTCTTGTTGACAGGGTTATCGATGGCAAAAAAACCAGAGCTTTGCCATACACAGCCAATAAATCAAGCGGCTACGACTGGGTTGACCCGAACAAGGGCTTTGTTTCGGTTTGTGCCTGGTACATATTCGCCAAGAACAGCTTTAATCCAATGACTATTGAAAGATTCGATAGATAAATGAAATTTCTTGAAATTAGATATCAAAAAATAAGCGATGCCAAACGATTTGTAGAGATACTTTCGCATCCGGATTTTATCTACTTTCCGGCTAAACCAAAAACCATCAAAGAAGAGAAAGATTTTCTCCGTAAAAATATAGAGATGCGAAAAAACGGAACTGCTTACAATTTCTCAGTTATTTTAAAAGGCAAACTGATAGGCGGGGCCGGAATCAGAATAGACCAAAGTCGAAAATACATTGCAGAGACAGGATATTTCATCGACCGCAAATATTGGGGCAGGGGAATAGCAACAGCAGCGGTAAAATTGGTTGAAGATTTTGCATTAAATAATCTGAAACTACAATTAAAACGTATCGAAATTCTTACTCTAAAAAAGAATAAAGCGAGCCAGCGAGTTGCGATAAAATGTGGCTACCGTAAAGAAGGAATACAAAGAGGGAAGGTGGCTTTCAAAGATAAATATCTCGACGCATATTCGTACGCAAAAATAATTTAGCTACTGTGTTGTGGGCAACGGTGATTTGTTTTGCTGCAGACGCTGCTGCTTTTGCGACAGCCATTAAAACAGTTTAGTCCGTTAGGGATTTACTCATCCCTAACAGACACGGACTAAGCTTATTACATCTTTCCAGGTTTCGTATTATCGCAGCCGACAACCAGTTTTGTCGACACCCCCCCTCCTCAAAAGAATCATTTAATCTCAAAACTCCCCTTTAACCGAATGTCCCGGGAGGAGCTGCCAATCATTACCTTAAATGTTCCCGGCTCTACCACATACTCCATATCCTTATTGTAATATGCCAGGTCGTCCGGAGTTAAAATAAAGTTTACGGTCTTTGTTTCCTTAGAATTTAAGGTTATTCTCTTGAATCCTTTTAATGTCTTTACCGGTCTTTCTACGCTGCTTTCAACGTCCTGCAGATATAACTGCACCACCTCATCCCCTTCTCTTTCGCCGGTATTTTCTAAGTCTGCACTTATGTTTATATTCCCATTACCGCTTTTATCCGGAACTACTTTCAAGTTACTGTATTTGAACTCTGTATAACTTATTCCATATCCAAATGGGAATAAAGGCCTAATGCCTTTCTTATCATAATAGTGGTATCCTATCCCTGCCTTCCATTCGTCTTTATAATTCCAATCAAGTGGACGTAATTGTGCCATTGATTCAGGAAATGTAATCGGCAGTTTTCCTCCGGGATTGTAGTCCCCGAATAACACATCCGCAATTGCGTTTCCGCCTTCCTGTCCGGGATAGAATGCCATTATCACTGCCGGCACTTTATCAATCCACTTATCCATTGTAATAGCGCTTCCGCTAATTAATACCACAATTGTATTCTTGTTTTTCAGGCAGGTTTCTTTAATCAACTCATCCTGATCGCCGGTCAAGTGAAGAAACTCACGGTCTGTGCCTTCACCTTCCACTCTTCCTGCGATACTTTCTGCAAGGCCTACAATTAAAATTACTGCTTCAGCTTCTTCCGGCTTGCCGGTAATTTTAACTTTATCTCCGATTTTATTCTTAATTGCCTCTAATGGCGTTATTAAATACGGGGGAAATACCTGGCCGCTGCCTAAACCCTCTCCTGATGTGGTTATATTTGCATTAGGCCCAAGTACTGCGATGGTTTTAATTTTATTCTTATCCAGAGGCAAAATACTTTTTTTATTTTTTAATAAAACAATTGATTTTCTTGCCACTTCCAGTGCCAGTGCAATATGTTCTTTACTATCCACAACATCTGTATTTCGCTTTTGCGGCTCATCAAATAAACCTGCCCAGAATTTTGCTTTTAATATCCTTCTTACTGAATCATCAAGCACCTCTTCCGAAACTTTTCCTTTTTTTACAGCTTCTACTAATTGATTTCCATAGAAATTGGTTTCCGGCATTTCCAAATCAAGGCCTGCGGTTATTGACTCTATTGTACTGTGGCATCCACCCCAATCGGTAATTACAAATCCCTTAAAACCCCATTCATCTTTAAGAATATCTTTCAGCAGGTGTTTGTTTCCACAACAATATTCTCCGTTTACTTTATTGTATGCGCCCATAACTGACCAGGCATTACCTTCCTTAATGCAGGCCTTGAAAGCGGGAAGATATATCTCTCTTAAAGTTCTTTCGTCAATTTCTACCGGCCCTCCGCCTCTGCCTATTTCTATATTATTGCAGGCAAAGTGTTTGGGGGTTGCGATTACTTTCTGGCTTTGTATCCCTTTTACAGAAGCTACAGCCATTTTTGCTACCAGATAAGGGTCTTCGCCATATCCTTCGTGAGTCCTTCCGTGTCGCGGATTCCTGCAGATATTAAGGCATGGGCCGAGACTCTGGATGCGTCCTTCTGCTATACATTCCTTTGCAATAGCAACGCCTATCTTCTCCATTAATTCCGGTTCCCAACTGCTCGCCGTTGCCATGGATACAGGAAAAGCTGTTGCTGTTTTTGATTTTGTAACTCCATGCGGACCGTCCGAACACTTAATCGGCGGAATACCCAGCCTCTCGTTGGAATATGTAGTCATATAATCAAATCCCTTGTGTTCCTTACGAAGTCCGCTTAATTGCTCAACCTTTTCTTCCAGCGTCATCCTCGATAATAAATCGTTTGCTCTCTCTTCAATCGATAAATTGGTATCCAGATAAGATCCTTTACGTTTAACAGGAGAGGAAACGACTGATATTTTTTCAGAACTTTTACCTTCCCTGTCAAACAGGTCAACTGCTTTAATGTAATAATAATAACTGGTTCCGTTAGCTATCCCCTTATCCGTATATTTTGTTCTCTTTATCAGTTCCTGATTTATTTTCTCATAATGCGTTTCCGATTTTTCGGAACGGTAAATATTGTAGCCAGCTAAATCGGATTCTGTATTATCACTCCATTTGAGGACAGCCACGCCATCTCCGGTAAGCGAAGTTAAATCGGAAGGCGACAAAGGTGCAACAGAATCAACCATACATACTTTGAATTCGTGAATTGAATATCCCCATCCCGTTCCGCGCTGAATACCATACATCCGCACATACCTTGATTCCTGCAGCAGGGTAAAAGGAATAACGTCTCTTCCGCCATCACCATTTTCTTCCTTAAAAATCGTTTTCCAGCTTGAGGCATCATTTGAAATTTGAATTTCATAAATTTTGCCATAAGCTGATTCCCAATCTATAATTATCAGGTTGAACGATTTGCTTGAACCAAAATCAAAACAAATCCATTGTGGGTCAGAAGCTTTTGAAGCCCATCGGGTACGCATATTTCCATCAACAGCCCTCCCCTGCACAAATTCGTGACTGTCATTTTCTACCGATGAAGCTATAGATTCCAAAACTTTAAGCTCATTTCCGGAAGCACTTGAATGGGAAAGTAACACTGTCATAAATACAGCCGCAAAAATTGATATCTTTTTCGCCATCTTTTACTCACTCCTTCAATAACTAATCAATGAAAAAAAGCTTTACTCCGTTAGGGATAAAATCCCTAACGGAGTAAAGTTATGTCATATCATTTTGAGTTCTGTATTATTAATAACTAATAGTTAGCGACACCGGTAATTCATCAAAGAATACATCCTCATCAGTAAATCTGCTCCATTCCTTTTTGTTAACCTTTACCGCTTTGATTTTCTTATTCAGGAATGGCGACTTAAATACAAAACCCTTTGGCGGTTTTGCTTTGCCGTAAATTTTTACTTTTACAGTATCTCCATCTTTTTTCATTGCATAACTTATATCTCCATAATAAGTAGCCATATTCTTTACGGAAATACCTTCTTTTCTTTCAAGCCACT
>JAGLSG010000110.1 GCA_023135865.1 Planctomycetota bacterium
TGCTCGTTGCTCGTTGCTCGTTGCTAAATCCTTAATTCTTATAGCCCTCTTTGTTGCTCTCTCTATTAAAATAAGTTTCAGCTTTTTGCTTTTTGTCATTCCGGGCTTGACCCGGAATCCAGAAACGGTACTGCTTTTCTTTTTCCACTATCCGCTGCTTTTCCTTAACTGATACTATTATAGTATCAGTTAAGGAAAAGTCAAACCCTTTTTTGAAAAATTTATTTAATAGGTTTTTGGTCTTTATTATGGATTTTTATCTTAGAGGGCTATTTTCCCCTAAAAGGTATATCTGATGGTATTACTTTTACTTTGTCATATCCATTTTCATCTAAAAATATCTGAGTTGCAACTACCGCCTCTTTCTGATGCCGCATTGGACCTATTATTACCTCCTTAATCGGCAAAAGTTCTCTTTCTTGCTTTTCTTCCCTATCCCTGATGTATTGTTTTGCTTCAATTGCGGAGTTGGAATCACGGAAAATGACGTCTAATTCCTCTTTTGTTATCTCTTCCTTAGGTATAAAAAACTTGACATACGGAACTGGGGCATTAAACCCATCGTTATTTTTAAAATATATTGCTGGCTGCCCACCAAACATTGCCACACTACCATTATAATCATCCCACGCCCATAAATGGTCAAACTTTGCCAGCAATCTTACCTCATTTTCCGGGTTAAAATGTTCATTTTTAAATTTTGCCTGAACCGTAAATTTTAAATCATCAAATGCGGCTCTTTTGTAAGCCTTACCTTGTTCGTTGCTAAAGCATACTTTATTCCATTCTGGCAACTTATATTTCGTAATAATCCACTCTTTAATATCTTTGGGGTCGTAAATACATTCAAACCACCGAAAAGTGCGTGGAAAACATTCTCTCTCTAACTTTTGTGGGTCAAAGCCAATGCAGTAATCTCCATATTCACGAAACTGATAAAGAGAATTATGTTGTTTGCTAAAAGAAACAAGATAATGTTTTTTAACATCTTCATCATCAGGGGGACACTGTTCATTTTTAAACTCTTCAAACTCATTTGGGTTTTCAAATTGAACATCTCTAAATAACTCCTTACCATTCAGCGGACGCCTTATCTCTGTTATATCGTTGACAAAAAATGCGTTTGTCATCCATAGTTCCCTGCTTTCTATTATTCCTTTGAAGCTTTCTGCCCTTGTATAATGGTATATGGTAGCTGTAACTTCATCCACAATATTGCAGTCAAGTTGCTGCAAAACCCCCCAACACTCATTTGCATTAAACATATTTTTAGTTCCTTGCTAAAAGATGGCCAATAATTATCTATTTTGAGATGCACAAATTTTGTGCGCATAGCTAAGAGTTTTTGCAAATCTTCATGAACCTGATTATCCGTCCAATTTACGTTATTGTCAAATTTTGAATGAAAAATCCGTGAAATCAGCGATTAAATAAAAATGGATTCATTTGCTTAAAGCGTCATTTCGACTGACTTGTGGTGAGCGAAGTCGAACCAAATGGAGACACGAAGCTAAGCGAAGAGCCCCGAAGGGAAATCTATTCCAACAGACCTCTCGGCTACGCTCGAGGTGACAAATCGAGATTGCCACGGCCTAAAAACAGGCCTCGCAATGACAAAAAAAACGAACAGTAAAACTTTCCAAAACGATTGATTTAAAATAAAACACACCTGAAAAAACTGGTTTATTTTTGACAAAAAACGTAAATTTCCGATACTTTTTTGACCAAAATTGACAAAAAACGCTAAAAAACACTCACTTTTTGACTGTTTTTTTCTTGCCTATCTTATCCAGATTACGCAACCCGACCTGCCCGCCTTTGATTTTTGGCTGAAAACAAGGATTGGCCGAAAAATCGAATAAAAAAAACCTGAAAAACGCCATATTTTCGGATTTCGCATCTCCAAAATCGAAATTTTTTTCGCCACTTTTGATTGAAAATGCCCCCAAAGAAAACCCTGCCATTCCTTCGACTCCGCTCAGGACAGGAGTGATGGCAAAAAAGAAATAACCACACCATGGTGATGGTGGGGCTAATCGAAAACGTAATACGTATCATAAAATACCCCTCCTTGACAGGAGGGGCTCTGTTGTGAACTGAACACGAAAATATGCAATTAAACAAAATAAAACATTGCCCCAGCCACAGGTGCCGGGGCTAATCGATTTACGCAATACGAAAAATCCGTGTTAAATGAAATACTGACCCTGCCATTGTGATGGCAGGGCTAACCCGTCTTCGTCCCTTAGGGACTTCCGCCTTCGTTAAAACTTCGGCGAGACAAGACGACGCGACAAGCCAATTACGCAATACACATCACCCATTCGACTGCGCTCAGGGCAGGCGACATACGCACTACGAAATACGGCCAAGCATTTTACCCGACTCGTTTCTAATCAATTCAACTTCAAGCAAATCGTTCGGCTTGAAACTTTTGCCATTAGTTTCAATTTCAACTTCAAAATACCGGCTGGCTCGGCCAACACATTTTCCGCAGCTATTATTCTCCACAAGAACCATATCCGTTTGCCCTAAAAACTGTTTGCGAAATTTCCAGGCCAATTCCGCATCCAAATCCCGCAAAATCCGCGAACGCTTCTTTATAATCACGCTATTAACTCTATCTTTCATAATCGCAGCCGCCGTGCCCTTTCGCGGCGAAAAACTAAATACATGTATTTTCGCAAAACCAACTTCTTTGGCTAAATTAATACTGTCCACAAAATCAGAATCCGTTTCGCCGGGAAAACCAACTATAATATCCGTAGTTATGGCTGGCCGGTCAAGCTGCGATTTTATAAGCTTGATTTTTTCTCTAAACTCGCTGGAATCATACTGCCTATTCATCTTTTTTAAGATATTGTCCGAGCCGGATTGCAGCGACAAATGCAAATGAGGCATAATATTACTATTCCTGCAAAAAACATCGAGCAATTCCGGCGTAATATCGCCCGGCTCAAGCGAACTCAATCTGAGCCGCTCAAGATTTGGGATTTGAGCCATTTTGTCGATTAGCTCAGCTAATTTTTCGTTTCGCTGCTCCGGCCAGTTTTTTCGCTTAACGGTTTTTTGGCTGTAAGCGCCGAGATAAATTCCCGTAACAACAATTTCCTTATGGCCATTTTTGACAAGAACTGCGGCTTCCTGCAAAACCGCATCCTGTGAGCGGCTTTTAATTAGAGGACGAGTTGTGGGAATTATGCAGTAGCTGCAATAGCCATCGCAGCCGTCCTGGACTTTTAGAAAAGCCCTCGTTTGGCCGGCAAAAAATTCCAATGAACCAAATTTTTCGCAATCCAATTCCAAATCGTCTTCCTTTTTGGCGGAATTGATTATCTTGTCCAGCTTAAATGCAAGATTTGCGAAATCATCCACAACGTAGATATTTTCGCCCTCGCAATCCAATTCGCCAACCTCTGCCCTTGCCAGGCAGCCGCAAATAACTATAGCAGCTTTCGGATTTAATCGGCGCGCCTTGCGAATGTATTGGCGGCTCTTGGCTGAGGCAGTATGTGTTACACAACACGTATTTATAATAAATAAATCTGCTCTTTGGCCGGCGGCTGCAATCGATTGCAAGCCGAGTTTTTCAAGCTGCTGGCGAATTTGCTGGCTTTCGTATTGGTTGACCTTGCAGCCAAGAGTATTTATGGCAAAAGTTTTCATAATATGGTACAATTTATAGCCGTTTGAGTGATTTTACAAGGTCAATTGGCAAAAGGAGTTACAATTAGCCCTACTCAATGCGAAATTGAGAGAATTAAACTCAATGGCAATAGTAGTCGAAATTGATAAAGGCAAGATAGAGAAGCAGTACAAAACTCACGAAATATACAGCAACGAGATGAGAGGTTGGATATGGCTTTGGAATACGGTGCTATTTGGGCGATAGACATAGGAAGCAATTCTCTAAAAGCTCTGCACTTGACTAACCAAAATGGTATCGTCGAAGTAATCGGCTTTGACAGCATTCAGCATGGAAAAATCATTACAAACAATATAAAAGATGCTGAAAAAAATGAGTTGATAGCACTTAGTTTACGTCAGTTCGTAAAACAAAACAACATCGCCGGTGAACATATAATTATCTCCGTGCCAAGCCAGAGCAGCTTTGCCAGATTCGTCAACCTGCCGCCGGTTGCAGCTAAACGCATACCTGAAATAGTAAAATTCGAAGCAATTCAACAAATCCCTTTCGACATTAACAATGTGCAGTGGGACTGGCAAATGATGAGCGAAGGCGGCAACGCTGAAAGCAAGGTCGGAATTTTTGCAATTAAAAACGAAATTGTCAGCTCCATACTCGAACATTTCAGCGGAGAAAATATACCTGTCAACTGTGTTCAGATGGCTGCGATGGCTTTGTATAATTATGCCTACTACGACCGCAGCGGTTTGCTCACATCATCGAAAGGTAAAGAACAGGCGATAGTCGTGCTGGATATAGGTGCGGAAAACACCGACCTGGTCGTCTGTACTAAATCAGGGGTCTGGCAAAGATGTATACTAATGGGAGGAAATTTCTTTACCAGAGCCATAGTTGACGCATTCAAGCTCGACTTTGAAAAAGCTGAAAAATTAAAACGAACAGCTCCGGTCAGTAAATACGCAAGGCAAATTTTCCAGGCAATGAAGCCGGTCTTTACAGATTTATCCTCGGAAATACAACGCTCGCTCGGATTTTACAGCAACGCAAATCACAACGTCAAATTAACCAAAATCATTGCGTTCGGCGGCGGAACGAAAATGCGGGGCCTTTTAAAATACCTGCAGCAGAGTTTGCAAATACCTGTAGAAAAGCTGGACTCATTCAAAAAAGTGAAAATAGCAGACGGCGTGTCAAAAGCCAAATTCCATGAAAATATCAGTGATTTCGGCACAGTTTACGGCCTTGCTCTGCAGGGACTGGGATTGGCAAGAATAAAAAGCAACCTCCTGCCAAAAAGTATTGCTCGATCAATGGCCTGGACAAGTAAAGCAAAAATTCTAACTGTCGCTGCAGCTGTCTTGCTCGCTGTTTCGCTTGCCTGTTTTGTAAGAACAAATCTCGACAGAATAAAATATGCAAACAATAACAAAGTAAGACAAGAAATCACCAACATAATCGATACAGCGATACAGGCCAGCAGTAAACTTGAAGCACAAAAAAGTAAAGCTGCAAACTATGAAACAATAATAAAAAACTCATTTGAACCACTTGAGAACAGAGAAGTAATCCCCCTGCTGTATCAAACCATAGTATCTGCTCTGCCAAATGAAAAAAATAATCCCGAACAAAAAGAACTTTACGCAGCATTCGTCAACGACGATGCAGATGCAGTTATGAAAATTCCTCGCAAAGAAAGAAAACAAATATTCATAACTGATATGTCAATTCGCTTTACAGATGATATTGCTAAAGCAGAATTTAAAAACATAACTTCTCCATCAGATCGCAGCAGAATAAGAACGCAAGCAACCACCACACAACAACGACCTTCAAGACCTGTAAGACCTTCAAGACAAAGGCCCAAAAAACAACGGGCAAACCAAAGCAATTCTTCAGCTGATAAAAAATCCAAAAAAGATACAGAAATCCCTGAGAACAAAACCGGATTCGTGGTCAGTATTATCGGCTACAGTCCTTATGGAAACATAGCTCAAATTATAGATCCAGTTGGAGTAGGCGATAATCAAAGTCAATGGGGCTTTATAACCCGCCTGATGCACACTGAAACAATATCCGCCGACAATAAAAGTCCGTTTGAACTGTATGAAAAATCCAACATAAAACATTTTGACCTCAAAATAGCTCCCGTTGATATTGGCACTAAAATGTCCGCGGGAATCGGAGTGGTAAAAAGCGAACAAAAAAAAGAAAAAATACAGAACAGCAAAAACGAACAAACACTGGTTGACCCTATGACCAGGGAAATTATCAGTAAAATCGCCGAAGTAGATCAAAGAGGAAGAAAGAAAACCGACAGAGCCGGCAATATAATCTATAAGGCCAACGATAATTGGTTTGTACTGAATGTAAAATTTGCATGGAACGGAGCACCTGAGACTAAAGCCATGGAAACAAAGGAAAAGAAAAGCCGGTAAATAACTATGGATGTATCAAAAATTAAAAATGTTATGCAAAAACAAATTATAGAGAACTTGGCTGCTCTTAAAAATTATTCGTCTCTAATTTTGCCGATAGTTATAATTCTCGCAGCTGTACTGCTTTTTCTACCTACCAGCATGATAAGCAGCAAACTTACGAAACGCATGGAAAAACAAAGCGCTTCAATGGGTAAAAAAATTACCGCTCTTTACAAAGACGCTGTATCGCTGGACCAATGGAAAACAGAAGAGCAGCATCAGGAAAGCTATCAAAAAGATGCCGAGCAAATCGCACTTTTGGCAAAACAAAACACACAAAGAAAGCTGCTGAGCTATAAGATATTTCCAAAACCAAAAGGAACATCCATATTGGTTTTCGGCCAATTCGGCAGGGCATTTCGCAACGCTGTAAATAATCTGATAACTCAGGTTAACGGACGTGATTGTCCTACAGCTGCAGAGCTAAACAGAACTCCGCTCAAAAACAGACGTCGGCAAAATACGGGACAATCAAATGTAGATGATACTATTTTAGACGTGTTATGTCAGGAAAAAGCTCTATCGGCCATGGTTTACACAAACCCAACAGATATCAGCGGGTACGGATTCTGGGAAAATTATGAGTATCTCGGAACAGATAAAGCTGTTGAGGATTGCTGGTACTGGCAACTGAGCTACTGGATAATCGAAGATGTTTTCGATACTATAAGAACAATAAATTCCAGTTCTAAAAACGTGTTTACATCACCTGTAAAGCGGCTTGTAGCTATAAAATTTGAGGTCGGCAACCAAGACAGCGTATCCAGCGAAAAGGCCGCAATGTATGTCGTTTCAAATGAAGCAGCAATGACACAGGCATATACAAATCGTCTGTGTAACAAAAATATTGATGTAGTACATTTCAGTATGGATGTCATTATCGATGCAAAAGAAATCATTCCGTTTATGCAGCAACTATGCAGTGCCAAACTGCATAAATTCAGCGGCTTTGACGGAAATGAGAAAACACAAACATTTAAACATAACGAGATAACTATTTTAGAAAGCAAAATAGAATCAATCGACAGAGAAAGTAAGGAACACAAACTCTACAGATACGGTGATGATGCAGCTGTGAAATTAAATTTAGTCTGTGAATATATCCTTAACAAAAGTGGCTATGACGAAATAAAGCCGAAATCGGTTAAAGAATTACTCGGCGAAACAACAGAAGAAACAGGAAAAAGAGAAACAAGCTCCAGGCCGGAAATAATGCCAAGAAGAAGGATACGGTAGCTTACCTTAAAATCAGATAAAATTTCATTCATTATAGAATAGATAAGAGTGAAAAACAGGAATACTTAAATGAACAAAAAAAGCGGAAACTTTTTTGAAGAGCATATCGAAAAAATAATCATGGCTATGATTGGGCTTGTGTGCATCTGGCTTTTTATCAGCCGTGTCTTGATAAGCCCGAATACGATTAGCTATGACAATAAGAAACTGGGAACCAACAATATCGACAGCTATATAAGCAAGCAAGCTGAACTTCTCGAAGATAAACTCCATAGTAAACCCCAGCCGCCGCAAGAATACACACCTCTGTCCAGCAATTTTGAAATGATAATGGATAACGGCCTGCTGACAATCAAAAAACTGCCGGATAACCAGTTTGAAATAATCAGCAGAATTGATGCGAGCGTGGCACTGCCGCTGCCTCATAATGCAAAACAGAAAGTCGTCAGAGCAATATACACTCTTCCTGTAATTGGAAATTTAGACAATGTGGCGGTTGAACATATAAGAAGTGTGGCTTATGTACCCACCAAAACGCTAAACAACAACGCAATTTACGACAGGGATAACACTGAAGCCAACGACCTCGATCTGGTTACTGTTGAAGCAGCAATTGATATAACAGAATTGAAGAAGAATTTTTACGAAAGTTTCGCCAGCCAAAACGTTAAGGAACAATGGCGAGACCCATATCTTGCGGAACCTGTTTTCGCAGCTGTCCAATTGCAAAGACAGCAGCTGCTCAAAAACGGCGGCTGGAGTGATTGGCAAACTTTGCCCCGCACCAGAATTGATCTATATGCAAAAATGTTCAAAATAATAGAAGATGTAAAAAGGTTGCCGATTGGCGGAGTCAAACTGCAAATACTGCAGTTTAAGGAAAAACAAACACAGGCAGCTTTACTGCAACCGCAACCATACCAAATCGCTTCCGAAAAAGAACTGTGGTTTCCTCCGGCACTGCACAGAAAATATACGAAATACATAACAGAAGAAGAGCAAAAAGAAAAACGTAAGGAAATGGCTGCAGAAAAAGAACGGCGAAAACTCCTGCAGGAAAGCAAACGAACTAATCGAGCCCAAAGAACAACAGCTAATGAACGAAACACCAGGCCGTCCCGCACTGTATCCCGAACCCGAACCATCGTTAAAAAACCAATCCCAGTTGTAAGGCGTGATGGCAGGGATAAACAGGAAGAAACCAAAGTCGTAAGAACAGACTCACAATCAATACGCAACATTCAGGATGAATTTAGTAAAATCTTAATTAACAAAAAAGATGACACCGAAGACACAAAACAATTCATAGTATTCTGGGCACACGACGATACTGCTAAAGCAAACCAGAAATACAGATACAGAATCCGACTGGGCGTTTTTAATCCTGTAGCCGGAACTAATCAACTAAGCCAGCAGGATATGGCAAAGAAAAATCAAGCCATATTATGGAGCGACTTTTCAGACATAACCGATGTCGTCAAAATTCCTGCAATGCTGTACTTCTTCCCTGTCAACATAATAGAAGCAAGCCAGACAATAACAACAACAGTATGCCGCTACAAACTTGGATACTGGTACAGCAAAAAATTTGCTGTTAATAAAGGAGAAGTGATTGGTGAAATTGCAGAAGCCGAAAATACAGAAGAAGAAAAAGAAAGCGAAGATGAAAAGTTAATTACACCAGAAACAATTGATTACTCAACTAACATTGTGCTGGTAGATGTCATACCAAGCAATAGCTGGACAGGCAAAAATAATCTACGAGAAAAATACTATTTCGACATGCTTTATAGCTCTGACGGCACAGAGATTGAACATATCTCCGTTAAACAAAGATATTGGCCGAAAGAACTGCAAAAAAAGTTTAACGAAATCAAAAAAGCTCAGGAAGAACCAAAGCCAACTCTGCAAGCTTGGCAAAACAGCAAGACTCAATATCCGCAATCAACAGGAGATAGATTAAAACGAACAAATAGACCCCAACGTAAACCGTACAAAGCGGGAGACAGACGGCCTAGGTAAAATTGGATAATCCCAATAGTTTGAATTTCGGTTCAGGCAACGAGGCACAGGCAGATGTATAAGCAGCTATAATTTCAATATCATTTGGCGGCACAAGATTCACAAAATTATCGCTTAGCTGAGCAGATGGCATTGCTGTAATTTTTACATCCCTTGTAATCACATTTGACTTTAATCGTATCTGCCATTTATTCTCAGCTACCTGCGAGAAACTTTTGCTAATCTCGGTTTTTGGCCAGTTAATATATTTATCAGGAACATAGAAAAAGAGATTTTCAGAAATTCTTTTATCATTTTTATCAAGCGTTACCTGCAGTGCACATTGCTGCGGATTTTCGGGAAACACCATTGCTTGTGGAAGTTTCAGGGCAGAGGCCACATTAAACGGAGCAATGGCAACCGGAAGCGAGACCTGGTCGAGCTTTCTGCCGAATAAATCAAGCAATCTGCAATTCAATGTAGCCGTCAGAGATTTATCGCTGTCATTAACTACGATTACACTTATGGATTTTAAATTTGTCATTGAGCCAGAGCATGATTTATCGAATTCAGGCAAAATGGAAATCAGGTACTTAGCGAAAAATCGCCTGGCATAATAATAAATTGCTTTTGGCTTTTTGTCGTAATCAAGAGCTGAAAAACTTATTGCAGGACAACAATCGTTAAACTGCCAGAATAATACGCCGTTATTTTTCTGCTTGTTAGCTCGCAAATGTTCAACGTATAGTTTAGCCGCACGTCCCTGCGCAAGCTGCGACAAGTACACAAATTTTTCAAAATTTTCAGCTGCTCCAAACATATCGCCAATGTATCGGTACAATTGACTATTACCGCCTGCTTGATAATTATGTTTTTCAATCTGCCAACTGCCGATGCTTAACTGCTCGTCAGGACAAAACTTTTCAACTGTTTCTAAATTGGGCAGCGATTGCAAGCCGAACTCAGTAACAAATTCAGGAATATCCTGAGGCGAACAAATGTATTTACAAATCGGCTGATTCCCTCGCCAAACGTCCCAATTGTGTACCGTCAACATTTGCCCAGACTTAAATTGGTTCTTTTGAGCAAGTGGAGTAGTAGGAATATAATCAGTATCCGTATCCAAATCCGCAATCAAGCGAGGAAGAAGTTTATGATAAATCGTTTTGCCGTGAAATTTTTTACTCGTGCCAAGTTCGCCAAAATTGTGCATTGAATCAATCTGGTCATTTCCGCACCACAAAACAAGACAAGGATGATTTCTTAATCGAGTTATAATTTCAATTGCTTCCTTTTCCACTTCAGCTGTAAACCACTGTCGGTCTGGATAGTAACCGCCGGCAAACATAAAATCCTGCCAAACCATAACCCCAAGCTGGTCGCACAACTCGTAAAATTTGTCATTTTCATAGTAACCGCCGCCCCACACTCGGAGCATATTTATATTGGCATCTGCGGCAGCAAAAAGCAATTTTTCATAATCATTTTCACTGACAGAGCCGGCGAATATTGAAGCTGGAATCCAATTGGCACCTTTCGCAAAAATTCTTTGGCTGTTGATTTCAAAACAGAATTTGCCGGCTTTTTTTTCGGCTTGACGATTAAGTTTAACAGTTCTTATGCCAAACTTTTTTTGGATTTCATCTACAATCTCATTTTCATTATACAATTGGAGTTTAGCGAGATAAAGATTCTGCTCGCCAGAGCCGGCCGGCCACCAGAGAGATGGCTTTTCTATGCGGAGCAATGTTGAATGGGAATCTTCGCCCTGCTCAAATATTAAGCTGTGTTCAATTTTTTGCCCATCAGAAGATAAATTTATTTTGCAAACAAACTTCTGTTTTGCAGCCACATCAAGTTTAACAGCCACTTTTATGTCTGCATACTGCTGATTGCAATCTACCGTTCTAATATGTACATCAGAAATCCTGGCATTTTTGATTCCTTCAAGTCGAACGTCCCGCCAAATTCCACAACCGGGCAAGGACGGACAAAAATCCCAGCCGAATTGATATTGCGCCTTGCGAATATAAACACGATATGGATTTGAAAAATCCGATTCGTTAAAAACAGTATAACGAGCCATCAACTTCTCAGCACACTCAACCGCTGGCTCAAATTTAACAAGCAGCTTATTTTCTTTTGGCTTCAGAAGTTCTGTAACATCAAATCGAAACGGAATAAACATATTATTTGTTTTTGCAATGAGCTTTTCGTTCAGCCATATACTTGCTATAGTATCAAGGCCATCAAAAACCAATTCTGCCCTATCACAGTTTAGCAAGTCATTCGGCGTATCAAAGA
Organism: Planctomycetota bacterium; assembly: GCA_023135865.1. Lineage (GTDB taxonomy): Bacteria > Planctomycetota > Phycisphaerae > Sedimentisphaerales > Anaerobacaceae > JAGLSG01. The sequence continues at coordinate 11,668 of JAGLSG010000110.1, forward strand.
TTTTTCTGTACACCCATGGTTTTTTACTTACCCACGAAAATTTTTCCGGCTTAGAATCGATTTGGCTTTGTTTTATCTGGCCGGATTCTATTAAGCTATTAAAAATCGAGCAGGGAACATTGGATATATTCCAATCCTCACCATCCAAATCGCTCATACGCCTTGCTG
>JAGLSG010000111.1 GCA_023135865.1 Planctomycetota bacterium
AATTTCCAGCCATTTTTTGTTGTTTCCAAGTTTTCCTGTGGCCAGTTTTACACAGCCGCCAAGTGTTTTCCTGCGGTGGCACATTAGGAAACTCACTATTTCGCCAAACAGCTCCATATTTTTAATTTTATCTGTTTTTTCTTTTTTGCGAACAAATCTGACTATTGCCGAGGCGACCTGCGGCTGCGGCCAGAAAACTTTCGGCTTTAAAACTCTTATGATTTTTGTTTCACCCGTTGCTGCAAGATAAATACTGAGTGTTCCGTAATGTTTATTGTCCGGCTTGGCTGTCATTCTTTCAGCCACTTCTTTTTGAATTGTAACGTACATCTCGTCAGCTGTTATTTCTGATTTTATAAGGTTCAGCATCACCGGGCAAGCCACGCTGTATGGCAGATTCGCTACGAGAAGTAATTTTCCGTTAAATTTATCACGGGCTTTTTCGATAGCGTCAGTTACGACAGGATTCAAATTGTTTTTGTTTTTCAAAGCATCGGTTTGCAGAACCTGAACATTTTCTGTTTTTGCGAGCTGACTTTTTGTGATTTCAGCTAATGTGCTGTCGATTTCAACACTGATTACCTGTCCGGCTTTTTCGCTTAGGGCTTCGGTTAGTGAGCCGGTTCCGCAGCCGATTTCAAGAACTATATCGTTTTTGCCGATTTGCGCAGAATCGAGCAGCAGCCGCATCAGGTTAAGGTCAATTAGGAAATTTTGACCCAGCCGTTTATTCGGTTTAACGCCAGCGGCTTCGAGCAATTCCTGAATCTGTGTTTTAGTCTGCATAATTAAAGTTAAAAGTTTGAAACTAAAAATGTAAAACTATAGTTTAAAGTTTAAAGCTAAAACTCATTTCGTAACCTCAAAAAACTGCATTTTTGATACTGCTAATGCGGCGCAAACAGGGTTATGAAACAGTTTCTAAAAGTTTTTAATTTTAAGTTTTGGTTTTAAGTTTTTCACTTTGAGTTTTACATTTCCTTGTTTTTGTCATTTGGATTGCTGTATTTATTGCAGCGAGCATACTTGACGGATTAGCGAGGTTTTTGCCGGCAATGTCAAAGGCCGTTCCGTGAGCTGGCGAAGTTCTGATTATTGGTATTCCAATAGTAACATTTACCGCTGTATCGAATGCCACCAGTTTTACGGGTATCATTCCCTGGTCGTGGTACATTGCAACTACCGCATCAAATTGGCCGTTTACAGCTTTCAAAAATAATGTATCCGCTGGAAATGGGCCTTCGCAATTTATTCCCTGTTCCTGTGCCAGCAAAATAGCTGGTGATATTATTCGCTGCTCTTCATCTCCGAACTGGCCGTTTTCACCTGCGTGCGGATTTAGTGCTGCAACGCCGATATGTGGTTTTTCTATTGCGAAATATTCTTTAAGAGCCGTGTTCAATAAATCTATCGGCTCAAAGACGCATCCGATTGTGAATTTATGCCGTACTTCAAAGAGTGCTTCGTGAATTGTTGCAAGTGCCAGTTTTAATGGCCCGGCGACAAACATCATTACTTTTCGTGGCGATTTACATCGGTCGGCCAATAATTCTGTGTGTCCCGGCCAGGGAGCACCGGCCAGATTCCAGCTTTCCTTATTTATTGGTGCTGTTACGACTGCATCTACCTCGCCGGCTTTTGCCGCATCGATTGCATCGAGACAGAATTTTATCGATGCTTCTCCAGCCGCCTTGCTTGGTTTTCTGAGCCACGGCTCGATTGAATATTCATCATAATCAGCTACGATTACTTTGCTTGGATAGTTTGTGCTGAACTTTTCGTGTTGGCATCGGCCCCAGAACGGCTCGATTTCAGCCCTGTCAGCTGCATAGACGAGTTGTTCGTTCGTTCCGAAGATGATGAATTTTGCTTGCTTTCGGATTTCGGGCTGGGCCAACGCTTTTACGATAATTTCTGCGCCGATTCCAGCTGCATCGCCCATTGTTATTGCGATAACCGGCTGGGAGCCGAGCGGATTGTTATGGTTGGTGTTGCTCATATTATTAAAATCAGAAGCCGAGCTCTTTTAGTTTTTCTATTGTCAGATTTTTTTTCTGCGGAAGAATAATTTCAATTTGTTTTTTTATTGTTTTTACAATTATATCAATTTCGATATTTACACAATTGCCAATTTTCATTTCGCCAAGCGTAGTGCTTTTTAGCGTTTCTGGAATCACTGCAATACTAAAACTATCTTTATCGATATTTGCTATGGTAAGAGAAACGCCGTCAATGGCAACTGAACCTTTAATTACCATTTGAGCGAGCAGATTTTTGTCAGCTGAAAATTTTATATTTGCAAACTGGTTTTGTTTTTCGATTTTTTGGATTTTTGCTGTTCCATCAATATGTCCCTGAACGACGTGTCCGCCGAGCCGTTCGCCGAGTCGAACAGCTGATTCGATATTGACTTTTGCTCCAGCGGATAATTTGCCAAAATTGGATCCAGTTAGTGTTTCACCGCTTATATCGAAATCAGCCAAATTGCCCAAAAGTTTAACAATAGTCAGGCAAACGCCGTTTACAGCGATGCTGTCGCCGATTTTACTATCATCAGCCAGTTTGCCCAAATCAATAGTTAATAAACACCAACCTCCATTTTTGCGGATTGCCTTAACCGAACAAATTTTCTCTATAAGTCCTGTAAACACAGTTCGTATCTCGTATTTCGTATCTCGTATCTCGTAAACTACCATTATGCTACTTTTATAATGGCGGAAAGTCAAATAATTGATGGTTGATAAAAAACTGCTTTGTGCTAAACTTAATTACAAGAGTTCAATCGATAATGGTGTGATTATGAATACATTCTGGCTGAAAATATTGTTGGTTATGGTTGCTGTTGCAGGATTATTTATCCTTGTAAACATTTTTTTGCCAGCCGAAAAGGCCGAGAACGAGCAAGTTCAGGTTGAGCAGCCGGAGCAAAAAACTTTTTATACTGCAACAGAGCAGGATGATAAGAGATTGCGAGCCGAGCCGAACGCTGATGATTTAGAGATTCAATTCAAAAAGTTGAGTTTGGAAGATGAAGTTCAGGCCGATAAACTCTTTGAAATGGCCTTATTTCATAGAAAAAGCGGCCGATTGCCGGTTATGGGCTATGGCCGGATGGTTGATTATTGTCGGCAGCTAATAGAAAAATATCCTGATAGTGTTTATGCCTTTAAGGCCAGGAGAATGCTGTCTGATATACCTCAGAAGTACCGCAAACTGTATAAAATCACCAGTGAAGAAACAGATTTTTGAAATTTTCACGCTAAATACAAAAAAAATATCATCTCGATTTGCTTATCTAAAATTTATATATTAAGTTTTATGTGTTAAGTGAATTCATCGTCTTTTTTTTTGCCGATTGCCAATCGTTTTGGCGTATTTGCATCAGTAAAAGACTTCCAAAAATTTTCCTTGGTGGAAAATAACTCTCTTTCTCGAAATTAGGTCTCTCCAGTTCCAGCTGCAGAGACCTAATTTTCTACCGAGCAAGTGATTCTATCTACAATAGCAGCACCTCAATCTGTTCTTTCCGGCTGGAGCGAACTATATGAGTTGTGATTAGAATATTGTATTGGTAAAAGTTGTATGAGTTACATCTGTACCTTGGATGTCTGATTTGTATTCGGCTGGTTTTTCGTTCATACCATATATTTTTCATTTAATAAACATTAACTGTTTACTGACAAATGCCTACAAAACACGTAATCGCTCTGAAATCCGTGTGTCGGTAATTCAAATGATGACAGCCCCCTTTTTTTCGCCAGTAGAATGGATAGTTTTTTTGTTTCAAAATATTTTTGCAGACAGAAACGCTGAACATTGGGGCATCGTAACACATTCAGATTGCCTATGACCGGAGTCTCTTGTATAATCATAGTATGTTAACCTGAAACAGATAAACGTGTTATGCCACTATTGAAAGATAAAGAGTAACCGGATGGACGGATAAAGCAGTTCGATAATCATCCACCCAACCGTGGTTTGAGCGATACAATCGCTCAGAAAAAATGGAAAGACAAGTGGTTATTGTTTGGCGGAGCCACCATAGATAAAACGCATTTTGCCGATGTTTGGAATAATCGCTAAAGGTGATTTGGCAAACGGCTTAAAGCCGCTTGGCCAGTAAACTAAAAATGCTTTACCAACGAGATATTCTCGTGGGACAATGCCTGGCCTATAGGATTTTTCATTATTGCCTTTGCCTTGCCGGCTCCACCATCTGCCGTCTTCACTGCTTGGGCTATTATCGCCAAGCATAAAAAACTCATCAGCTTCAAGAGTAAGTGGATTGCCTTGTGTTGCTCTGCCGTCTTCATTGCTGTTTGCAAATTTTTTCGCAGTGTAATGAACGTCTCTAAAAACAGCTACGTGCGAAAGCGTTAATTTGCCAGAACCGAAAATTTTTACCTGCGGCTCAATTTTCGTTTCCATTTCGCCTGCATCATTTGCAGCTGTTCCTAAATCAAAAGTCAACTCTTCAGAGCCGAACTGGAAAAACAATTTATGGTCAACATTGGCAAATTTTACCAGTGTTGGTATTTCTCCAGCTGGCATTTCATCTATATCAATTTTTTTGCGGGCAAGTTCGGTCGTTTCATTTGGTGAAATTTTTTCAATGACCATTTCACCGCTAAAATCAATCCAAGCTCTGTAGCTGTTTTCGTATTTGCTTAGTTCTATTCCTGCAATTCCGGCATAATTGGCGTTTTCTACATAAAACTCTATCGTAACATCACTGCAGTAGGGCATCAATTTGAAATCCCTGATATTATTGTAAGCGTATGTAACCCGCAAATCATTGCCGCTCGAGGAATCGTAAATCAATGTGTTGATTTGGTCGCAGCTGCTGTCAAGGCAGAACAATGTTGGATTGTCTTTATTTATGTTCCAGTTTGAGTTTTCTGTATTTTTGAACGGCTGCTGCCAGGCGTGTCCGTTAAATAATCTTTCGTTCGGCCTGACCGGCTGATGGTCATTGTCATATATTGGCATCCACATTTCGTTTTGAACTTTGGGTGGTTTTCTGCAGATATTTCCATTGATATAAATGTCGCCATCTATTATTTCCACGGTTTCGCCGGGTTTGCCGATTAAACGCTTTATGTAATTTATGCTTGGCTCAAGCGGATTTTTGAATACGACCACATCCCATCGTTTTGGCTCCGTAAATTGGTAGAGACATTTTAGAACAAGAACGCGGTCGCCATTTGCGATGGGCATTTTTCCGCCTGTCGGCTGATGATGTCCGCAACTTGGGCAGCGAGAAAGAACCGGCGGAACATATTTATGATTAGTGCTGCCTGATCTCATTTGATATCGTTCCGGCACGAAACCATAATCATATTCGTAGCCGCATTGCTTGCATCGCAATCTGAAGTGAGCACCTTTGAGTGTGTCAGCCATACTTCCCGTGGGAATGTGAAATGCTTCCATCACAAAAGCCCTGAAAACAAAAGCCAATATGAAAGCGGTTATCAGCCATTCAAAAGTGTTTGCAATTTCAGCTGCGCGACTTCTGTAAGGAACTTCTCTGGAAACGAATTTTTTAGCTTCATCTG
>JAGLSG010000112.1 GCA_023135865.1 Planctomycetota bacterium
ACCCCATCAACGGCCTTAACGTAACCAATAGTTCGACGCATAAGACCTTTCCTGATAGGAAACCAGGTTTTTAAATCGTTAACTCTCAGTAATTTGCTGTTATTTTCCATTTATTATTTCACTTCTGCTTTTTCGTATCCTGGCGCATACCAGCAAGCAGCAAATCTGCCAGCTTCAACTTCTATTAATTCCGGCTCAATCTCTCGGCATCTTTTGTCATTACAACCAATGCTGCATCGCGGATGAAATTTACAGCCCGTTGGAAAATGCAATGGGTCTGGCACATTTCCCTGTATCGTTGACAAACGCTTCATTTTTCTGCCCAGTCCAAGCTGCGGCAGAGATTTCAAAAGTCCCTGAGTATAAGGATGCAGCGGATTTTCAAAAAGTTCTTGTGAGCTGGCTATTTCGACTATTCGTGAGGCGTACATAACCGCTACGTCGTCTGCTCTCTCGGCCACCACGCCCAGGTCGTGAGTAATAAGCAGAATACTCATCTGGTTTTCCTGCTGCAGCTCATCGAGTAAATCGAGTATTTGTGCCTGAATAGTAACATCGAGAGCGGTAGTCGGTTCATCAGCAATCAGCAGAGTCGGCTTGCAACTGACCGCCATTGCTATCATAACCCTCTGGCACATTCCGCCGGAAAGCTGGTGCGGATATTCATTAACTCTTTGCTCCGGCTGGGAAATGCCAACTCTTTGCAGCATTTTTATAGCTTCTTTCCAGGCCTGGTATGCGTTTTTTTTCTGATGCAGCTTGATAGCTTCTGCAATTTGATTACCAACGGTGTAAACCGGATTAAGACTTGTCATTGGCTCCTGAAAAATCATAGCGATTTTATTTCCGCGAATTTTTCGCATTTGCTTTTCAGTAAATCCAAGCAAATCGCAGTCATTGAAAACAACTTTTCCACTGACTATCTTTCCCTGCGGAGCAGGAATCAATCCCATAATGGAAAGAGCCGTCACGCTTTTACCGCATCCGCTTTCGCCGACAAGTGCAAAGGTTTTGCCTTTTTTAATTGAAAAGCTGACATCCTGCACAGCTCGCGCAACGCCATCGTCAGTAAAAAAATGTGTCGAAAGACCTTCAATTGATAATATTTTATTTTTATTTTTGTTATTCATAAAATTACTGTGTTCTTAACTTCGGGTCGAGCGAATCTCTAAGAGCATCACCAAAAATATTCAAAGCCAATGAAATAAAAAATATCGCAAAAGTCGCCGTTGCCATCTGCCACCACACGCCTCTCGCAAGCTCTATTCTGGCATCATTTATCATCGCTCCCCAGCTTGGACGAGTCGTCTCACCAAGACCGAGAAAACTTAATATCACTTCTGCGTGAATAAAGCCGACAAATCGCAGCGAAAAATCTATAATAATAAGATGAAAAACATTAGGCAAAAGATGCTTGAATATAATACGTTTGGCGCTGCAGCCATATGATTTTGCCGCAAGAATATATTCCCTGTTCTTATGCTTTATAACTTCGCCTCGAATTAACCGGCAAATCCCAACCCAGCTTGTAAGTCCTATAGCAAGATAAACAGTAGTAATCCCTGCCAACTTATAGCCAAAAAAAGTTTTGTCTCGCAACACAACAGCAAAAGCCAATATCAATAAAATATATGGAATTGAACTTAAAGTAGAGTAAAGCCAGACTATAACTTCATCAATAAAGCCGCGAAAATAACCGGCAATAGCACCAAGAGGAACGCCAATTGCAATACTTATAAAAGAAGCAAACATCGCAACAGTCATTGATGTTTTCGTTCCGTAAAGCGTTTTTCGTAATACCGACTGGCCGAATATGTCCGTACCAAATAAATTTTCCCCGCTCGGACTTTCATATTGACTGCCAACTTCCTGCGACCACCGTATCGGTGCCACCTGCCAATCAAATAATTCCGCTAAATATATAAAGCCGGCGAGCAGAAAGTACAAAACTATTACCACAAAACAAGCCATAGCAAACCTGCGTCTGCCAAGCCGCCTTAAGCCATCCTGCCATAAACTCCTGCCCTTCGGCAATGGCAATGTTTTACTTATAATCTGCTGCTCACTCAAAAGAAATCCTCGGATCAACCAAAGCGTAACAAATGTCCGTAATCACATTGAAAATCACAAAAAGTATCGCACTTATATATGTCATCGCATTTATAACAAAATAATCACGTGAGCCAATCGCTTCTATCATCAAATAACCAAGCCCGGGAATACCGAAAAATCTTTCCAGAAGTAATGACCCCAAAAACAAAAATGGTATAGCTAAAACAATCCGCGTAATAATAGGTATCATTGCATTTTTCAATACGTGCTTGAACAGAACCCGCCCCGGCCCAAGCCCTTTCGCAAAAGCAGTGCGAACATAATCGCTTCTCATTTCATCGAGCATAACCGTTCGATAAAATCGCAAATTTGCTCCAAGTCCCGTTACAATTCCAATTAAGACTGGAAGCGCTACATATTGAGCCGTTGCCAAATCAGGCGAAAAGAATATCGGAAACAATCCCCATTTGTAGGCAAGAAAATACTGGCCAAACAGAATGAAACTCAAAAATGGAATACTCATACCTGCAACACAAATAACAACAGTTAGAACATCCCAGATTGAGCCGCGTACAAAAGCTACAATAAGCGACAAGCCAACCGAAACTATTACAATCCCAAAGAACATCGGAACAGTAAGTGCAAGAGACGGCATTACACCTCTTTTTATTTTGTCAATAACCGGCTCACGATCCAAAGCGCGGCCGAGATTAAAAGTTAACGCATTTTCAAAATGATTTACGAATTGGCTATCCCAGGAAAAGAATAACGGCTTATCATATCCGCGTTCTTTTCTTATTTCTTCGATTGTTTCTTTGCTCGCCGATTTGCCAGCAATTTCTGCTGATATATCACCGCCAACCATATTAAACAATATAAACGTGAGCAGCAGAACTCCGAATACTATGGGGATTGTGTATAAAAGTCGTCTTATTATGTACGCAGCCATTTATCTGCCTTTATACTCCGCACGTTTGGCTGTATCTATCCGGCGATACTTAGATAAGCCGTATTGAAAAACATGTGGTTTGTAATTTTTCACCCAGTCATGATGAAGCACATACGCAATCCTGTGATTGAGAAATGCCGCTGGACAATCTTCAAGAACTACAAGTTCCATTTTCTGATAAAGCTCTCGACGTTCAGGGCTATCAAACATCGTTGCTATTTCTTCGTATAGTTTGTCAAATTCAGCGTTATAATAGTTAAACTTATTTGAACCAGGTGCCTTATTTTTGCTGTAAAATATTCCCATGAAATCCTCAGCATCAGGTATACTTGCAACAATACCTGATGCAAACATTTGTGCACTTGAAGTATTTAATTTTTCCTGATAAGTCGGCCAGTCCATATAGTCAATCTCAACATCAATGCCAACATCATTCAGATTACGTGTAAGAAACTGGCCAAATTGACGTGCGAATGTATCAGTGCCGGGCATAGCTATTCTAAGCTTTGGCAATTTGCCTCCGTAGATTTCCTCTGCTTCTTCCACTAATTTTCGTGCATCATTAGGATCATAGCGTGAATATCCTTTTTCTTTTATCTTTGGATTATACGAAGCCATCAGCGGAGGTATGAAACCATCAGCAATCGGATGCCTGCCATTAAAAAATAAATCAATAAACCTTTTTCTATCAATAGCACGACTTATTGCGAGCCGTAGAGGTTTATTTTCACCAAGAACAGCATCTTGCATATTAAAGCCAAGCCAAAAGGTTGACGGGTCTGAAAAAATTTTCAAATGTATATTCCGTTGTTTCAGTTCCGGTGTTAACTCTCCAATACCAGTAATTGCCTCATCAAAATTATCTTTTGGGATTACACTAGTATCGAGCTTACCTTGCAAAAACAAAAGCCATGCGGGTTGGTATTCCTCAATAATTGTCCAGACAACTTTATCAGCAAAAGGCATTATTTTCCCTGCATCGTCCAGATAACCAGCTTCCGCATCGCCGGGTTCACCCTCACTCGGATACAATTCACCTCTGAAATTGGGATTGCGGACAAGTTCGATATAACTACCTCTATGCCATTTTTTCAGCATATACGGTCCCGTTCCAACCGGATGGCTGATAATATCTTCGCCATAGTAATCAACAGCCTCTTTTGCCACAGGCGATGTTACCATATCAGCTAAAGCAGTACCTATCAATTGCGGCCATGGTCTTTTTAGTCTTATTACAAGCGTATAATCATCCGGCATTTGCAATCCTGCAATCGGACGGGAGTAATCTACATCTTCCGCCTTTTTACAGGTTTTTGTGTATTCACGAAATTCATCCAGCCCAACAATTTTATTGTCGAATACAGACCAGTTTTCACTGAGATTTTTTATATCAGCAACTCTTTTGAGACCATAAACAAAATCTCCGGAGGTTAATTCTCTTGCCTTACCAAGCGGAAAACATTTGTCATCCTGAAACAAAACCCCCTTTTTGATTTTTATAGTGTATACCAGCATATCCTCGCTAATTTGAGGCATTTCTTCAGCCAAAAGAGGTATGAGTTCATAAGGGCGTTTCAGAAAATGATACTGATACAGAGTTTCAAATATTTGGCCACTAACTGTAGCAGAATAAACATCTCGCATACTGACAGGGTCGAGACTTTTTATCTTGTTGAAAAGAGCCTGACGTAATATCATTTCATCTGGGTCGTTTTCCGAACCGGAACCATCGCATCCAATGACAGCCAACAAAATAAAAATAGTTGTAAGCAGAACTATGCTACGTATTGCAATTCTCAACAATTAACCACCCATATCCATAAAAGCGTTTGAAGGAATTATTTTTCTGGTGGCTGCGGTAAAACAAGCGATGTAACACGCTCACTGCCATCCGATTCACCATAGTTAAAATCAAGTTTCAATGTCAGCTGGCCAGGATTTTGCCCATCGCCAAATAACCTGTTATACTCATGCAAAAGGCCATCATAACTATCCTGTTCGATAGCCCTTTTTATCACCGATTGCGGCATTTCCATAAGTTTACTAATGCAGGTTTTCTCCACCTCAACCAGCGTTGAAATCAACTGTTTTCCGGCCTGCTCATCTAAAAAATCTTTACCATTAATATATCGCTGCATTGCATAAGAATATAATTGCCCAAACCTGCGAGCAACAGCTGCCTTATCATCCAGGACGTTTTTTCTATTAGAAATCATTTTATCGCAAAGCAATTTTAATATAGAAGCATCCAGTAATTCGGACTCCACCGTCCAGTTTGCATATTCTGCTATTCTTTTATCCGCTATCCGCAGCAATAAATTTTCCCCCTGCGGAATCCTAACATCAGCTGCAAACTGAGCTATCAAAGCTATCGTGTCAGCGTCACAGCGATTAACCAATTTTTCAAGACGTTCAGTAATCTTTTTTGCTAATTGCAAATCAGCATTTTTGCCGGAATTCAACTGCTCAACAATAGCCGGGTTAGTTATAGCGTGAACAGCCAAATAACGAATAACAGTATTTTCATCATCAAGCTTAACCATAGCCAAATCGGCAAGGCGTAAATCTTTTAATTCATCAACCAAAATTAATAAATTAACCCTAACCTTAAAACTGGCATCTGAAGATGCCTGTCCTAAAGCAAGTTCAAACGCTTCAGATATGTACTTATGAGCAGAAGCTGAGAATCGTGAGGCATATTGCTCAGCAGCACTTGATACATTGGAGTTGTTGCGCGACAAAATAGCCGCACGAATTTTAGCTATTGAAGTAAAATCCCTTGTGCTCAGCAACTCCTGCACAGCTTGGGCAACAAAATCGTCAATAACAACAAGGTCATCACTATCCAGCACCGCTTTATCTCGAACATCATCAATTTGCCGAGTACTAACAGCCCAGCAAACCAAATTAACCGTAAAAACTATTGCTAAAACAGTGAAAATTTTCAGCTTGGAATTCATCACAAATACCCTTAAATTTCGCATGCAGCGGCAAGCCATAACTATTTTAATGGTAAACAATAATCGGCAGATAATCAATAACCAATTTTATATTTGCATTTTTTGGGCATTTGCATTTTGATATAGTGCAGATTCTAATATTTTAAGGATTTTTCAATTTTCCGAGAGACTAAGAATGGGGTTTTGTGTTTAGTGTTTCAGAGTTATGATTTAATATTGATAGAACAAGCAACGGGAACTTCTTATAATGGCAGAAACAGTCTGTTCCCCGCCAGAAACATGCGGGGACAAGCTTTCCAGTTTTATGTCTGCTTCGGGCGGATTAATATGAGAAATGTCGAATGAAATAAATTTATTTTTCAGCTTTTAATATTGTAGATTCCCCCGGGCTTGCCCGGGGCACTTACCTTTACAGTTGCAGTTGCAACTGACCTTACCTCTGCTGTTCGCAGAGACAAGGATTTTTGCATTCATCCACGGGTAAACCCGTGGTTTCCTGTTCGGTAGAATGAAAACAGCATTGGTAATAATCGGAATAATATTTTTAGTATTAGCAACATAACGATGGTTTTGGTTTATTGTATTTGGATTGGGCGGTTTTATATTGCGTCATGGGTTTAGAAAGGTGGTGTAAGTAAACTTGGAAGAGATCATGCTGAGTAAAATCAGAGAATATGCTGCATTGAACAAGGGGGTGATTATATACTGCTCAAATTGTAAAATGAACTACCCAGGGGAATGGTCGAGCGTACAAGAACAATTTGAAGAGTCCAGTGTGCCCCAGAATTTGCAGAAAGACGTTGTCAAGTTGCTTAGATGTTCCAATTGTCAGGGTGCATTGGAACTCGGCACAGCCATTTTTGTATACCGCACGGAGAAAAGACAGCACACCCGTCAAAGGATAAGATGGGATATTCAGTATGGATACCACCGATTTAAAGAATTTGAAAACTTTATGAAATTATATCCCTACTTGGGGCTTGAACATGAGATAGGGAAAGAAATATTAGCAGACATAAGCAAGTTCAAGAAAATAACAATCAAAGAACAAATATACTACCGTGCGAGACGTATAGAGGGTGACATGGAATTCGCGTATAAGGATATGTGGCCGCCAGACCCCGAACAAGTGGAGATACCTGAGGGGAGATTCAATCATTTCGGACAAAGCTATTTTTATTTGGGTAGCACGGACAAAGTTGCTGCAAAAGAAACTTTGACTGCCGACGAAAAACAGGTACGTATGCAGAAGTTTAAAATCCATCAGCTTGAAAACATTTTAGACATGACATCCGAAAGCTATCTACACCAGCCTGAAGCAATTCCAGCATTGGCTGCTAGTATAATTCACAATCGTCTATTTTTAGATAGGCCTCGTTTAAAGGGTTGGAAGCCGGAGTATTTTATTCCAAGGTTCATTGCAGATGTTGCCAAGTATAAAGGGTTTAGTGGAATACTCTACGATAGTGCACGTGACTATTCTAAGGACAAAAATCTTGTCTTATGGAAACCGTCACAAAAAAGGGAATTGGATGTCGAAGGTGGGCCATACATCTTTCAATTACCCAAGCCCCAAAAAATAATTAAACCAAAAAACCATGTTCATTTGTGTCAAAAGTGGCTTGAACAGCATCCATAAACCCTATACTATCAAACCAGTATTGTATCACCTTAACCTTGGAAATCCGTTCTTAAAAATTAAAATTTCTCTGTAAAAATACTATAAAAACAATTAACATACGTCCTATTAGAGATTTCATCTCTAATAGGATACGATTACTTTACTCCTATTACAATGTAAAGAATAGTGGTTTTCAAGGAAGTGATACAATGAACAAATGCCTTGCTATTTTTGTAATTTTAATAAGTGCTTTGATTTTCATCACCGGCTGCGCCGCAGAAAAAACACAATCAGATAGACCTACAGAAACTGAAACTGCTGCAGTTGAAATATCAGCTACTGAAAAAGTAACAACAGAAATTGTAGATACCCAAAGTCCATGCAAAATTTCTTTCCACGATAATTGTGCTGCTATACTTAATGAATTTGTCAATGATGAAGGAATAGTCAACTATAAGGAATTAAAACGAAATAAGTCGGAGTTAAAAGATATATTAGATAAGTTCGCCGAATTTAGCACAGAAAAATACAATTCTTGGCCAAAAGAAGACAAAATGGCTTTCTGGCTGAACGCATATAACATTCAGCTTATGAAAATTATAATCGACAACTATCCTATCGAATCGCTGCGCATCCATCGACTTTTCTGGCCGCCAAACAGTATCAGGCATATTTCCGGAATATGGGATGAACATAAATTTATCGTAATGGACGAAGAATTCACGCTTGCCGAAATCGAACGGCGGTTTTTCTGCGGCGAATTTGATGAGCCGAGATTATTTTTCGCTATATCACGTGCGAGTATATCAGGGCCGCCAATGCGAAACGAACCATATTACGGCTATAAGCTCTATGAACAATTAGACGACCAAGCCAGAAAATCTCTATCCAATCCGCTGGCTTTTAGAATAGACAGAGAAAAACAAAAAGTATATCTTTCTGCTATATTTCAGCCAAACTGGCTCGGTAAATTTTTTGTAAATAAATACGGAACCAATAAAAAATTCAAAGCTCAGCAGCCGGCAATTCGAGCTGTACTGAACTTTATCAGCAACTACATAGATAAGCAGGATGTATCATTTATCGAGGTGGAAAACTATACAATTGGCTATACGAAATATAATTGGGTGCTAAACGAATAAACTAATTAAACTATTTAGTTAAGGATGAGAAAATAATGACAAAGAGGCATATTCACAGCAATCCATTTTGTGATAATCACATACACTTTTTCACCAGCGAATCAGTAACAATGGGGCATCCTGACAAGGTGGCTGACCACATATCCGATGCAATTCTCGATGCAATGCTGGCTCAGGATTCAACAAGCAGAGTTGCTTGTGAAACCATGGTAACAACCGGCTTAGTTGTAGTTGCTGGTGAAATCACGACAAAAGCTATCGTAGATATACCAACGGTAGTTCGCAATGCAATTAAAGAAATCGGTTACACCGACCCTGAGATTGGTTTCGATTATGAAAATTGTGCTGTAATGGTAACACTCGACAAACAAAGCCCTGACATTTCGCAAGGCGTAAGCGAAGGTAAAGGACTGCACAAACAGCAGGGAGCCGGCGACCAGGGTATAATGTTTGGATACGCCTGCAAAGAAACTGCTGCTCTTATGCCAATGCCGATTCAGCTTGCACATGCCCTTACAACAAAACTGGAAAAAGTAAGGCAAAATAAAACTCTGAAATGGCTGCGACCAGACGGCAAAAGTCAGGTGACAGTTGAATATGAAAACAACAAGCCAAAACGCATTGATGCTGTTGTAATATCAACGCAACATTCGCCTTCCGTGCCATACAAAACTTTGAGAAAACAAATTATCGAAAAAGTTATTAATCCAGTTTTGCCAAAATCACTGGTTGACAAAAAAACCGTATTACATATCAATCCGACCGGCCGATTTGTAACCGGCGGCCCAAAAGGCGACTGCGGCCTGACAGGACGAAAAATCATCGTTGACACCTACGGCGGAAGAGGCAGTCATGGCGGAGGAGCTTTCAGCGGAAAAGACCCGACAAAAGTCGATAGAACCGCCAGCTATATGGCTCGCTATATTTCCAAAAACATTGTCGCAGCCGGATTAGCTGATACTTGTGAAATACAATTGTCATATGCTATCGGGGTAGCTGAACCAATATCAGTTTTGGTAGATACCGAGAAAACAGCAAAAATCAGTGAGAAGAAAATAAGCGAACTTGTAAGAAAACTTTTTCCAATGACCCCTAAAAAAATGATTGCGCATCTAAAACTGGCTCGGCCAATTTATGCTAAAACATCTTACGGCGGCCATTTCGGACGAAAAGAAGATACTTTCACTTGGGAAAAAACAGATATGGCTGCAAAATTGCGTAAAGCAGCGGGCTTACAATAGCAGCAATTAAATTTTTAGAGGCATCCTGAAATTCCAAAAAAGGCGAGGTGCGTATGGTTTATCTCGAATCGATATTGGCTCTTTTCGCCATAGTTGACCCTATTGGAAATATCCCTGTTTTTTTGAATGTTACTGAAAGTTTCCCAAAGGGTCAGAGCCGCAAGGCCTTCAATACAGCTGTGATTGTCGGAATGTGTATTCTGATAATTTTTGTTTTTGCCGGCCGGCAGATTCTGACCAGAATTTTCCACATTCAGATTTATGATTTGCAAATTGCCGGCGGAATATTGCTGCTCATTATTGCTATCGACCATCTTATTTTCGGCACGCTGCGCCGTTCAATTTCGGTAAACAAAAATCTCAGCCCTTATGAAATCGGCTGCGTGCCTTTGGCTTGCCCGCTTCTCGCTGGGCCTGGAGCAATGATAACCAGCTTGACCACACTTGAAAAATCCGGCACACTGCCGGCGATTCTGGCAATCGTTGTGGTTTTTTCCATATTATGGCTGATAATGAAATTTATTGAGCCGCTTGAGAAAATTCTGGGAAAACTATTTTGCATGGTATTTTCAAAAGTGATGTGTATGTTCATCGCTGCCATCGGCGTACATATGATTATGTCCGCCCTGCAGCATTACTTACTAAATACCACTTAATAGAATATACTTTTTCACAGCAGCATTCTTATTTAATGTTTGAAGTGCCGTTTGCCGGTAAAGACCATCGCAATACCAAATTTATCAGCAGCTGCAATTACTTCATTATCTTTTTTCGAGCCGCCCGGCTGAGCTATGCAAGCTACGCCCGCTTTTGCGGCATTTTCAACATTATCAGGGAATGGAAAAAACGCATCCGAGGCCATTGCCGCCCCTTTTGACTCTTCGCCGGCATTTTTGAATGCAATCAAGCCGGATTCAATGCGATTCATCTGGCCAGCTCCAACTCCGAGAACTCTTTTGCCCTTAACGAGAACAATCGTATTGCTCTTTGTATGCTTAGATGCGAGCCATGCAATCCTCAAATCTTCGAGTTGTTCTTTGCTTGGCTTGGCCTTAGTTGGATATGTTAATTCATCCGGCTCCCAGCCAATAAGGTCTCTGCTCTGCAAAAGCAATCCGCCAATAATGCAGCGCACATCAAATTGGGTACTATCAATTTTGTTTTTATCAATCGCACCTGTTTCCATAAGCCGGACCCTGCTGCCCCATGCTTTAATTGTTCTTATCAATTCAACCGCATCAGTATCAAACTTTGGAGCTATAATTACTTCGGCAAAAAATCCGCTGGCCCCTTTTGCCTTGCCGAACCGAGCATATGATTCCATAATTATCTCAGCCAGCTTAATATCAACATTTCTGTTTAAGGCGATAATGCCACCAAAGGCACTGGTAACATCGCCTTCGTATGCCTTTTGATAAGCCATACAAATATCATCATCAATGGCACATCCACAAGGATTAAGATGTTTAACAACCACCGCTGCCGGCTCAGAAAATTCCTTAACCAATTCAAAAGCTGCGTTAGTATCCAGAAGATTATTGAAACTTATCTCTTTGCCGCCATCAAGTAATTTAGCTGTACTAACCGAAGTCTCCTTATTCGATGGCAGTTTATAAAATGCTGCACTTTGATGTGGATTTTCGCCGTAGCGAAGTGATGCTTCTTTGCCAAGTGCAATTGAAAACTTTTCAGGAAATTGTACTTCCGCTTTGCTGTTCAGATAACCGGCAATAGCCGCATCATATGAAGCTGTCAGGCCAAAAGCTATTCTGGCAAAATCGCTGCGGAGTTCACCGCTTATAGCTCCATCATTATTTTGCATCTGCTCAATAACAGTTTCGTATTGGCCAGAATTTGTAACAACTGCTACAAATTTATTATTTTTTGCCGCCGAGCGAATCATACTTGGCCCACCAATGTCAATATTCTCAATCGCCTCGGCCAAACTGCAATCCGGCTTTGCTATCGTTTGCTCAAACGGATAAAGATTTACGCAAACCAAATCAATCGGCTCAATATTATGTTTAGCCATTGCCGCTGTGTGCTCCGACTTATCGCGAAGGCCTAAAAGTCCGCCATGTATTTTGGGATGAAGTGTTTTCACCCTGCCATCCATCATTTCCGGAAAACCGGTAACCGATTCAATCCCAACAACATCTATACCTGCTTCTTTGAGCGATTTGGCTGTTCCGCCGGTACTGATTATCTTCACACCCATTCCACTAAGTGCCTTAGCGAAATCAACAATACCAGTTTTATCTGAAACACTTATCAATGCTGTTTTGATTTTCACATTTTCGCCCATATTAAATTTTCGCCTTTTCCTTACCTTATAATAATAAATCTAATTTCATAGCTGTTAGTAAATTGGTTTTAAGCAGGCAATTCTGCCGCATTCATCAGCGATATATATTTTTGAATCCGTTGTGTTTGAAATGTATCTGGAAACTTTTGCCACATCAACTGAACAGAGCTGCTTTGCCTTTTTATTATCCATAATAACTATTGAATTTTGTTTTGTAATCACATACGCATTTTGGCCGGATTCTGCCAACAAATCAACGCCATCTGCCAATTGCCATAAAATCTTTCCGCTGTTTTTATCTATTGCTATTAATCCTTTTTCTCCAATATTCTGGTAAACCATCGAGGCGGTTACACGTGGAGAGTTGGTAAGAATTGCACCAGAAGCACACTTCCAGTCAAGTTTCCCTCTGCTGGTGTCAATCTTGTAAACATACGCATCACTGCTGGCAAAAAACAGAAAACCTGCATTTTTAATAATTGGTCCTACAACAGCATCGCCGGCATCAAATTGCCATAGTCGCTTCGGTTTATCTAATTCAAAGCTAATCACATTACCAGCTTCGGTAGCAAAAATCACAGATTTCTCATCAGCTACCACTGAGGTAATTGTCGAATCATTATCAGCCGCTACAGCGAAGACATGAATTTTATCATCTGCGCGCAAAACATGCACACGTTTGTCCACTCCGCCGAGATAAAAATACGAGCTGTTGCGAACAACAGGACAGGTTTCGCCAAAATCCAAATGCGTACTGCTGCGATTCGTACCAAATTCCCTGTCCATTTCAACCAGTTCGTTTCCCGCAAGTGAAAAAATCTCACCATTGTAAATATCCAAACCAACTACCGGAAAGCCAGCTGGCGCCAGAGATGAGCTAAATACCATATTCCCTGTATTTCTATCCAGGCAGGCAAGATAATTATAGTTTGAAATCGCATAAATACGATTGTCAGTTTCACCATTAAGGCAATCAACCGGAAGGAAGAGCTGCACTAAACTTTCTGTTTTTTTGATTGGCAGCTTATTCTGCCAAAGCACTTCTAAATCACCAGTTTTTAATAATTCCGGCGAAACAAGCTCCAAAGAAATGTCTTCCTGAGCAATAATTTCCTGACCACCGCATAGAACAAAAAGCATAAATAATAAAATAAATTCGCGTCGTAATTTTTTCACCACTTTCATCACTCCTCGTAAAATTTACAAAATTCCGAATTGTTATTGATTAGAACAAAATATTTTATCAAAGAATATTAATATAATTAGCTAAATCGACATTGTTTTTTGCTTCAAACTCTGACATTTCTTCGATGCGAACAATGTCATCTTTAATTCGACTGGCCAGCTTAAAAATATATGGTTTTCCTTCTAATCGATTCCTGAGGTCTTCAAGCATCGGCTCCCATTTGCCATCGTACAGTTGAGCTTTCAGGATAACAAGCATCCTATATTCATCTGCCAAGCCATTGACAAAACCACTAACAGCTCTATTTGCAGCGGCACTCTCGGCTTTATCGCTATTTTCGTTCAGCTTAGTCATTTATCACAACCCTGCGTTGACAGGATTTTAACTATCCGGTGTGCCAATTGCAACAACTTTCCCCATACTTGTTCCCCAACCCCGTATATGTCCTATCTACAACCAAAAACTTGGTATAAAAAAAGCGCGGTAGCCGCAAAAACTACCACGCTTAGGATTCCCGGAGATTAATCCAGGATGACAGCATAATTTTAACGCCACTCAAAATACACGAAACCAAACCCTGTTTCGTGAACCCAACTCTATAAAATGCCCCTCCTTACCAAGTCCGCATTTTATAGAAGCTATCAAAATTAACAAATCAATCTGCCCGCAAAAAACTGCTGAAAACTCCAATTGTGGATATACTACAGCAAAGTTACGAAAAAACGCTTATTGCATAGTCTCAAATTACTTATAACATAGTCTCATTGAGATAAGTGGTGCAGTGAAAGACATTTACGTTTTCAAAAAAACGCGTTAGGCGTGAAAAAAAATGTTTTTGGTGTGTTTTACTGCTGACTTAAACCTTCTTAAGGGTTAGTTTTTCCGAAATTTTTGGCAATATACTCAGTCGGCGACTGGCCAAACTGCCTGCGGAAATACGCTGTAAAGTTTGCCGGCTCGAATAATCCAACTTCACAGCCAACTTCACTAATAGTTAATTTTTGCCCAAGCAGAAGCTTTGCAGCTCTTTGTAAACGAAGAGAACGTATAAAACTATTCACTGTTTGATCGGTAACGCTCTTTATTTTTCTGTACAATTGAGCTCGACTCATACCAAGCTCATCAGCCAATATTCTGGCTCCGAAATTGGAGTCAGATATATTTTTTTCCACAATACCAATTGCCTTTTGCAGAAATCGTTTATCCACGGAACTGAGACCAAACTCCAAATCCTGCCCCTTCCAATAAAGCTCTTTACTGAATCGCTCTCTTAATTTCCGTCGAGATTCCAGAAGGTTGTGTATTCGTGCCGTCAAAACAGATACGCTAAACGGCTTGGTAATATAATCATCAGCACCAGTTTCAAATCCCCCGATTTTGTGTTCCTCAGACGAGCGAGCTGTAAGCAGGATAATCGGAATATGGCTGGTTCTTTCATCAGTTTTTAGTTTTTCACACAATTGGATACCATCCATATTCGGCATCATAACATCGCTGATAATCAAATCGGGAATTGTCTCAATTGCTTTTTCCAAACCGTCAACACCATCCTGGGCTTCAATAATTTTATATTCACTGCCAATCTCATCTTTTATAAACAGCCGTACATCTGCGTTATCTTCAACAATTAAAACTATTGGTATCTTGCTTTCATCAGTTTCTTCCGCAAAATCAGCGGAAAATTGTTTTGCATCTTCATTCTTTTCGGCAAAAGCAATTTCATCTGCATTTTGTTGTTTTTCAACGGGCAGCCGCACCACAAAACGTGTTCCTGTTTTGGCATCTTTATCCTGCGATTCACAGACAGGGCTAACGGCAAAAATTTCTCCGCTGTGCAATTCTACTAACTCTCTCGTAAGAGCCAAACCGATTCCAGTACCAGCTGCGACGCCAGTTCTTTCAACCTGGTAAAACCGTTCGAAAATACGCTCAATATGCTCAGCAGATATCCCCATACCACTATCTTCAACAATAATTTCAGCGTAATCCGAATCCTGCGTTTTTGCTTTCACATTGCAGAGATTAACTTCAACCGATATTAAACCACCTTTTGGCGTAAACTTTAGTGCGTTTGAAAGCAAATTATAAATAATTTTTTCAAGTTTATCCGGGTCAAACCACACCTGAAGGTAATCCTTATTTGCAGAAAATTTAACCCTGATTCGTTTATCATCTGCCGTTTCGACAAATGTATTAACTATGTTTTTTGTGAATTTAACAATATCTTCTTTTGTCGGCTCAAGTTTTAATTGATCAGATTCCAGCTTGCGAAAATCCAGCAGCTGGTTGACAAGCCGCAAAAGACGCTTCGCATTTTGATACGCCAACTGAAGCTGTTTGCTTGCCTTGCTTTTAGCGACAATTTTTTCAAGCGGCCCCAATATCAGTGTCAACGGCGTCCTGAATTCGTGAGAAATATTTGTAAAAAAGTTCAGCTTCATCATAGCAACTTCATGAACCTTTTCTGCTTCAATTTGTGCAAGCTGCAGTTCATTTTTTATGCGTTCTTCGCGTATTTTTACCAGCCGAATAATCAGTATAATAATAGTACTTAACATAGATATTATCAGCACAACAAACCACGGCTGCCTCCAAACAGGAGCTATAACAGTAAATTCCACACTTGCAGGCGTAGCATCAACATTAAAATCTCTGTCGCGAGTTTTTACTTCAAATTTATGTTTGCCGCAATCCAGTTCGAAATACGTTTTATGCCTTCCGCTTGTAAATGGCGACCACTCTTGACCATCCAGCCGGCTGGAAAACTGCAACTGGTCATCCAACGTATTTTCCCAGTAGTCAGCACCTTCCCAGATAAATGTAGCATGCCCTGCGTTATCAATACGCTGGGTTGAAACTGTAATTTTTGTTTCAGGGCTATTCCTGTCGGGAACATAACGTGTTGTTTGAAATGAAGGCAGGTTGTTTTTGTTAAAAATTTCACCTGTTAAGCCGCGTTTATTCCATTGACGTGTAGCAATACTTATCCAAAGAGCACCATCTGACGATGTTCCAAGCGTACCCGCTTCTCTGCTGATCTTAAAATTGTCAGGAAACACATAGGTTGTCCATTGTCTTGAGTCAAATCGACTTATACCTTTATCGGTAGCTGCCAAAACTGCATCATCATAATACAGCATACTTGAAACCACATTGCTTGCCAGGCCATTATTAACTGTGTATTTCCGCCAGACCTTCTGGTCATAGCAGAACAACCCCACCCCTCCTTTTGAAACCCACAGCCAATCTGTCGGCGTACAGTATACAAAGTCAATCCACATCATCTTGAGTTCTTCCGGAATATTTTTATTGGTCGTTTTTTCTCCGTCAAACCTTGACAACTCAAGACCGCCGAACCACAGCGTATTATCAGAGGTTTGTGCCGCTGAACAAATATGGCTTGGCACCAGCAGCGGTTTGATGTGTTGCCATATTTTGTTACCGCTTTGCGAAACTCTGACTTTTACAAACCCGCCATCCCCAGAAACCTCCGTCCCTGAACCAAACAAAAGCGAGCCATCAGACAATTCCAAAATTGATCTGTAATCTATACCCCAGCTTAAATCCTGATGGAGTTGTTTGAACCACTTTCCCTCTGCAAAAAATGCCGTTGCTGCTACACCTTTATTGCTTCCAGCTGCCCAGAGAGTTCCATTACTTGCAGCCTTAAGAACAACCGGTATCTCAATCAGGCCATCTTCGACTCCATATCTGCTCCATATTTCGCCATTTTTCGAAACCACGCTTCCATCACTGCTGATAAACCATAAAACTTTATCTTTTGTCTCGCACTGAAAATTCAAATCTTTATAAGTTATCCACTGATTATATGAATAGCTAAGGCGAACTACTTCATTTTGCCAACCGCCTATCCAAACATCACCGCTGCGAGTTTGTAAAAATTGCAAAACAGCTACCACTATCGGCACTTGTGGATATTTATAAATATGCCATTTATCATTTTTGAATGTATTTATAACACCTAATCCACCAACCCAGATTGCACCATCATTTGTCTGGATTATAGAGCCACATTCATCATCTCCACCTATATCTGCCAACCGCAAACTCGTCCATTTTGAATCCACAGGGTCAAACACTTTTAGTCCAGCTGCTTTTACTAATGAACCGATCCAAATTCTGCCGTCTCTGGATTCAGTTATTTTAGGACAAATAAGTTTTTCCACATTGTCTTCCTCGTTGCAAAATCGCCAATCGGAAAAATCAAGCCGGTTCTGGCTGTAATTGTTTTGATAAATAATCGAACCACAACCCAATCCAAACCACATACCTTTTCTTGAATCCTGATATACTTCATAGACCTCAAAAACAGGATAAGTTTCTTCCATATAGACACACCCAAGCACTAATTTTATCGGTTCAGTTTGATTTGGTTTTTGAACGGTCAACTCAAAAACAGAATCGGGTTTTCCAACCAATTCTCCTGCGACAAAATCCGAAACAGCATTACTGTCAATCGATTGCAGGTTATTACTTATATACCCCCATGATATAATACAATCACCGCTAACAGCTTTAATATCAACAATACGATCACCAACTTTTAGTTCGGTTTTTTTAGCGGTTCCCGTTTCAGCTATTGCTGTAACAACACCACCTATCTGAAGTATGCCGGGCCCATAGAGCCATCTCATATGATTTGTAAATTTATCAGGTACAGCAACGACTTGCATATCCGGCATCAATTGCTGCAAGCCGGTTTTGGTTGCACTCGACGTATAAAAAACTGATTTGGCATTTTCTATCCGCAGCATTCCATAGCTTATCCCCGCCCATATAGCTTCATTGGAATCCTGAGTAATTTTATTTACGATGCCACCAAGCTTATCATTTGGCGGAAATATTAATTGCCACTTCTCGTCGGCAAATCTTGTCATTTCCGATTCGCTGCCAACATAAACACTTCCATCTTTTGTAGGACATATTGTTTTTATGCTGCTTTTTGGCGCATCTTCAGTAGCCGTATAATCAGTCCAGTTAATTCCATCGTATGTCATTACACCATTCGTCAAACCAAACCATATTTTCCCATCAGGAGCTTCTTCCATGCATAGGAATCCTCTTCCATCAAGTTCTGGAAAGTGCTGCCATCTCCACGCTTCAAGCAGCGGGTCGGTGATGTCTGGTTCGTACGGCTGAACAGCCAGCGTATTTAAATTGCATAAAAAGAAGATAGCCGTGATTATAAAAAACAGCTGAAAATGTGAAGATTTGAGATTACACATTCTTTGCATTTTTATTTATCCAGCTTAAAATTATAGTAACTCTTTTGCCACTATTTTCAACTATGTCCGGCAGGATTCGCTTTACGCGGCGCCTGCGGCGTCAAACCTGCTGTAGTGTCTGTTACACAGCCACGCAGGTTCTCACCCTGCCTAAAATACGCCCGGGGGGATTCGAACCTCCGACCTTCGGTTTAGGAAACCGGTGCTCTATCCTACTGAGCTACGGGCGCTTCAAATCTCTAAAAAAACTTGCAAGCCATTCTAATATCCAAACTTCTTTCTCGCAAACTTTATCACTTCATTATGGTCAAAGGCCAAATCTTTCGGCAGATTTTCCACGTCAAACCATTTCGCATCAGCTGCATCATCACCGGCTTCTATGCTATTAAAATTATCTTTGGCAACGCCTGCAAAAACAATCGTAATCTGCCTGCCTCTCGGGTCTCTGCCGCATTCGCCAAAAGTGTGCATCTGCTCCAGCGATACGCCTTGCAAACCTGTCTCCTCAGCCAACTCCCTTTTTGCAGCTTGCTCCAATTCCTCATCCATATCAACAAATCCACCCGGCAAAGCCCATCGGCCTTTGAACGGCTCATTCTTGCGATTTATCAAAAGCAATTTGGCTTGCTTTTCAATAAATGCAAAAACAACAGCATCTACCGTAACCATCGGTCGCGGCCAATCGTAAACATATTGTTTTTTCTCGACCATAATAAATTTACACAACAAAAAAATAATCAATCACTAAAAAACAAAAATACACAAAAATGATGGCACTGGCAACTATTGATATGTTTATTTCAATTCAACTGACCAATAAGCATTATCGAGAAACTGTTTCCAACTGCTGTAACGCTGATGGCCGAGATGAATATGAATGAGTGGATTGCGTTTTGGTTTGACCGGCTTGCGAATAAGCATCATTGAGGCCTGCCTCGGAGTTCGCCCGCCTTTTCTCGCGTTGCATTTTGTGCAGGCACAAACTATGTTTTCCCACGTTGATTTTCCGCCGGCACTTTTTGGAATAACATGGTCAAGCGATAATTCACTAACCGGATAGCGTTTATTGCAATACTGG
>JAGLSG010000113.1 GCA_023135865.1 Planctomycetota bacterium
CTTTCCGGGTGTCTCCTGGAAATCGGCCATTTCCGGCAATAGCAAACTTGCCTCTTTTGCCACTGCCTGCAAAGCCCTTGCCGCCGGATGCTTACTCATTTTTTCAGCTGAAGCCGCCGCTGAAAGTAAATCAGCCGGCTCGACATTTTCAGCAGGCGTAAGTTTTGTTACGTATAATTGGCCGGTAGTCAGTGTTCCTGTTTTATCGAATACGACAGCCGTTACTCTGCCAGCCGTTTCAAAATCAGCTACATTTTTAACCAATATACCCAATCGAGCCGCAGCCGATATTGCCGCCACCACAGCTGTTGGCGTAGCAAGAATCAGAGCACATGGACAGGCAAATATTAATATCGTTATTGTGTAATCTATGTTTCTCGTAAAGAACAAAACTATTCCCGCAATCATCAGGATAGTCGGCGTGTACCATTTAATATAGCGGTCGATTATTCGCATAATCGGGATTTTGGTTTGCTCCGCCTGGATAATCATCGATTGCACTTTGCCGAGAGTCGTATCTTTTCCAGCTTTGGTTACGGTAATATCCAAAACGCCGGTTAGATTATTTGTTCCAGCGAAGACCTGCATGCCCGGCACTTTATCGGTTGGCAGTGATTCACCTGTTATTGTGGCCTCATTGACTGAGCTTAGCCCATTTAAGACCGTTCCATCAGCCGGCACATTATCACCCGGCCGAACCCGCACACAATCGCCGC
The DNA here is from genome assembly GCA_023135865.1 of Planctomycetota bacterium. GTDB lineage: Bacteria > Planctomycetota > Phycisphaerae > Sedimentisphaerales > Anaerobacaceae > JAGLSG01. Next base: position 717 of record JAGLSG010000113.1, read on the forward strand.
ATTTAAGTTCACTTACCTTTACTTCTTTTTCCGAGCCGTCCTTATTTAAAAGGTTTGCCTTTGTTGGCGTTAGTTTTATCAGCGATTCAATTGAAGCCCTTGCTCCCAAAGCTGTTCTTGTTTCAATTAGTTCGCTTAGCAGCATAAAGAATGAAACCACGCCAGCTGTAACATAGTTTTGCGTAGCAAAGGCGGCGATTATCGCCAGCGCCACAAGCTCATCCATATGCGATTCTCTTTTTATTAAACTTTTTATTGCGTGCCAGACTATGGGAGCGCCGAGCAGTATAGCTCCAGCCATAGCAAAAAATTCCGTACTGAAACTATCGCTGCCATAAAACAATTTTGCAATACCGCTGTTTATCAGCAGAACTCCACCAGCCAATGTTCCCAGCAAAGCCACGCTCACGCGAACCTGTTTACCGTGAGTATGTTCAGCTGCAATATCATCTGTCAGATGTAAATGTTTATGTGCCATAAATTAGTCGCTCGTTTCTCGTCGCTCGTTTCCCGAGACACGGGTCACGGGTTACTGTCTTTGGATTTTGATTTTATTGCAGGGTCTCTATTCAGCAAAATCCTGATTTCTTTGCTTTTGGCGTTCTCTGTTGGCTGAATTATTATTTTTTCATCCGTATTATCGAGCACCTGCGTTATAGCGTCCTGATAAATTTGTTGAATAACAAGTTGCGGCCGTTTTTGGTATTCCGGCAGTATTTTTTGCAGATACTCAGCATTTGATTTAGCTGTCTCCACTACTTTAGTTCGATACGCCCTTGCTCCTGCGATTTTTTCCTGGGCAGCACCTGCCAGTTGACTCCATAGTAATTCCATTTCACTTTCGCCAGCGTTTTCATTTTTAATAGCTGCAAGCAGCTCTGGCCCAACAGGGCCTGCGGCTTCGTTTAAGGTATTTTCCGCATAACCTTTTGCCTGACTGACAAGGGTTTCGCTTAACTGCCGTGATTTTATTGAATTCAGAAAAGCTCTATCCACCTGCCTTGGCCAGGTTATGTCGGTCAATTGAACTGAAACAACGGTTAAGCCGCACTCGATTGCATCAAATTTTTTCTGCAGTAATTTTTTGACATTTCTCGGTATTCTATCTTCGCTCGAAATTGCCTCATCGATGGTATAATTTACCATTGCATTTACGACTACATCAGCGATGAGTTTTTCCAGAAGCGGTGTTATGCTCTTTGTCATAACTTCAGAGTAACTCTGTCCCGGCGGAACATCATCGACATAAACATTTTTGAAAAACTTTTCGGGGTCGTCAATTTTATACGTCAGCTGCCACTTGGAATGAACAATATTGTAATCGCTTCCCGTAAAAGCAGATGTATTTTGTTTCTCACTTCTTGTAATGCAATAACCGTCAATTACAGGGTCCAAATCCGCCGGCACACGAATATGGTCTTTCGGCCCCTGCGGCAGAAGTTCTGATGGCTTCTGAAAATACCAGAACGAATTAACAGCAAGATTTATATTTTTTGCTACGGGGATTTTTATGATTTCATTTATCGGATACGGCCAGACCCAGTGCGGTCCGGGGCCGAGCAATCTATCTTCGCCCACTCCTCTGATTTTTCCGAACTGCAAAACTATTGCCTGCTCGTCCGACTCAACCATTTTAAATCCGGAAGCGAGAAAAGCAACTACCAGCACAATCATTATCACTTTCAAAATAGCAAAGCTGATTGTCAATGCTTCTGTGAGCGATTTGCCGGCTGCGTCGAGCTGATTGACATTTTTTGTTTCGTTTTCTTTATCCTGCATTTTGTGCCCTGAATTATTTTTTTGGCTTAATATTTGGTATCTCTTTCAACAATTTGAACGGCTCAGTGTCTGCGCTTAACACTATTGTTGATCTGTTTTCAAGAATTTTTTTCAACGCCTCAACATCTCTGAGAAACATTGCAAGCTGCGGGTCTGCATCGAGCATTTTGTAATACTTCGCCGCCTGAGCATCGCCCTGACCCTGTATTGCCTTTGCCCTTGCCTCGGCTGCGGCGAGCAGTTCGGTCTTTTTTGAATCGGCATCGGTTTTTATTTTCGTTGCTTCAGCATTTCCCTGAGCAATAGTAGCTTCGGTTTTTCTGGCTCTTTCTGCTTTCATTCGCCCGAACACATCTTTGCTAACATCTTTACTAATTTTTAACTGTTTTATTCCAAGCATCTCGATTTCGATTCCGTAATCGTTTTTAACAGCTTGTCTGAGGTCGCTTAGCATTTCATTTTCAATCTGCTCGATTTTTATTTTTTCAACATCACTATTCACAAATTCAGAAAAGAAATGCCGGCCAATTGTTTTATTTTGCGTATCGCTGATTTGGCTGAGCAGTTTATTTTCAGCTTCTCTTACAGTTCCTACCGCATTGAAAAATTTTAATGGTTCTGCGATTCTCCAAACCACATAAGTATTAACGATAATCGGCACAGCTCCTTTTGTTGTCGTTTCACTAATGTCAGCTTCAAAATCTCGCATTCTCGAATCGAATTTGATTACCCGCTGAATTGGCGCCGGCCATTTGAAGTGCCAGCCGG
>JAGLSG010000114.1 GCA_023135865.1 Planctomycetota bacterium
CGACCATAGCTCTCATTTCCTGCTCACGTGCAACGGCCATCGCTCTGCGTTTTTCAGCTTCAGCTTTTGCTTTTCGCATATCGGCTTCTGCCTGGGCGGCCTGCAATTGTGCGCCAACATTTTCACCAACATCAACATCGGCAATATCAATTGAGAGGATTTCAAAAGCCGTTCCAGCATCAAGTCCTTTTGATAAAACAGCTTTTGATATTCTGTCGGGGTTTTCCAGAACGCCTTTATATGTTATGGAACTTCCGATTGTTGTAACGATTCCTTCACCGACACGAGCTATGATGGTTTCTTCAGTTGCCCCGCCGATTAGCCGGTCAATATTGGCTCGAACCGTTACGCGTGCCTTTGCCCTTAATTGAATACCATCTTGTGCAACAGCATCCACAGTATCTCTGCCTTTTTGCGGGTCAGGACAATCGATAACTTTTGGATTAACGCTTGTCTGAACCGCTTCGAGAATATCACGACCAGCCAAATCGATTGCAGTAGCTGTTTGAAAACTCAAATCGATATTAGCCCTGTTGGCAGCGATTAATGCACGCACAACTTTCGGAACATTGCCACCAGCCAAGTAATGACTCTCTAAGTCTGTGGTAGTTACAGTCAGTCCTGCCTGAACAGCTGTTATTTTGCTAAGTACAATAATTCTAGTGTCAACTTTTCTAAGCCACATTCCAATCAGTTCAGAAAATTTCACATCCGCTCTCGACAGTTTGGCCTGTAGCCACAATCGGAAAAATTTTAAGAACAGCAGGAAAAATACTATTACGGTAATTACTAATATGATGACAATTGCTGTTCCAACAACTTTTGTCGGATCGCCGGCAGCGGCAATCAAATTCAATGTTGAGTCAAACATTTTTTTATCCTTTCGTTAATTTTCTTCTATCAGGCGAACGGTTAGCTGCGTTGCTTCAACGCGAATAACCTTTACCTTTTTATCTTTTTCAACATAACCGCTTTCGGCTACGCATTCAACTCTTTGTCCTGAAAAATCACACATTCCCACCGGCCGAAGCGGCGTAAGAACCATGCCAATTTCTCCGAGCAGTTTTTTTAGTTCAGGTGTATCGGCTATTGCATCGCCCTGCTGGCGTTTGGGTGGGGTCAGCGTAACACTTTTTCCAAATTTTGTTTTTGGGAAAAGTCTGTAAGCAAATACAAGAACTGTTGGTATCATTATAAGTGCGATAACTATCCCTATCCAGCCGGCTGCTGTGCTGTGATTGAAAAATATAATCGCCCCACCCGCAAGACAGGCCAATGCGCAAACACTTATCAGGCCGCCACTTGGCACAAAAACTTCAGCAATTATCAAGGCCGCGCAGGTTAGATAAAGAAAAACAGCAAAAACAAACCACCAATCCATAATACACCCAAAATAAGATTTAAATATCAAAAATAAAAAGTAAAAATTATGGAGTCCCTTCGGGACAACTTCCTTAATTTTGCATCCTTCGACTTCGCTCAGGACAGGTTTTACACTTTAACTTTTAATTTCTCTTACTATGACCCTGTTGCCGTGAATTTCGATAACTTCAATTTTGGTACATTTTCCGAGAAATTCGGCATGAGCAATCACATCCACAATGGCATCTGCAAATTTTGCTTTTCCAGCCGGCCTCAAAATCGATGTTACCTCGCCAATATCACCAACTTTTACGCTTACATTTTTGCCGGCAATAGAACTACTTTTCACCTGCTTTGCATTGCAGGATTTCGCATCTTTTGGTACAAGTATCAGGCCGTTTAAAAATTTCATTTTTGGTAAATATCTCGTCAGCATCCACGCAAGCAAAACGAATCCCACAAACCCCATCGCTATTCCAAGTACGCCGTTTGTGAATAACTGCCAGTCGAAGTCGGTTTGCGGCCATGGTATTTCGTCCGGCGCATTTTTTATTAGCATCCCAAACAAACCAGCGGATATAAATATCATCCCAAGAAAACCAGCAGCGCCAAATCCCGGCAAAACAAAAATTTCTATCATCAGCAAAAGCACCCCAGCCGCAAATACTGCCACCTCCAGCCAGTTCGCCATCCCGACAAGATACTTGCTTCCAACTATAATCGCAAAACATATAACCGCGGTCAATCCCGGCAGGCCAACGCCAGGCGTATTAAATTCGATATAAACGCCGAGCAAAGCCAGCATAACAAGCACGCCCATTACGGCTGGCGAATTCACCCATCGCACCATTTCTTCCGACCAGTTTGTTCTAAGAACTACCGGCTTTTCGGCAAATTTTACGCCATCACGTTTGGCGAAGAAATCAAGAACTTCTGAAAGTTTTTTTACTTTCGCTCTTGCTATGCCGTATTCAAGAGCATCGAAAGCTGTCAGCGTAAGAAGCTCATCATTTTTAACTATCAACTCTTTAATATCTGGATTGTACTTTTTTGAACGTTTCGGCAATTTGTCAGCTTCAAAAAATTCGTATTTTCCTGTAGTTAAATTTTTCAGCCGATAAACCTCGGTTTGCATACTCACCATTGCTTTTAGAAGAGCTGCCGGATAATTATTCGCCTGCGCCGCCCTGTCGAAAGCCGCACGCGTAAAACTTTCTACCTTTTCCCTTTCAACACCTTCGAGTTTGCCGCCAAGCGTAATTGGAGCGCAATCACCTATCGTGGTATTTTCAAGCATTACAATATCTTTGCAGGATACGCTTATCATCGCTCCAGCTGATATTGCTTCTGTGGTTATGTATGCAACGGTATGAGCTTTTTTTGCTACGTCGAGTATGAAATATTTCGATATGTCATCAGCTGATTTCAGAAGTCCGCCGTAAGTTTCGATTTCGTAAATCAGATAATCGGCACCAGCTTCGAGAGCTATCTCGGTTCTTCTCTCGATGGATTTATAAAGCCCGTCATCTATCATACCTTTGCAGGTAATCACAAATGCTTTTGCTACATTTGGCTCACTCTGATTATCAATCTGTGCTGCAGCAAATTGTGTAAAAAATCCCCCTGCTGCTGCAACAATCACAATCTGGATTAACAGCTTTTTCATATCAGCCAGTTTACTCTTCTGTTGCCTGCTTGGCAATACTCTCTTTAATCACTGCTTGTTTTTTTGCTTCAAATCCATCCCACTGCAAGCCGCCTATTACCGCCTGGGCTATATTTTTCAGATGGTCGCCTATTTTTTCAACATTATCTACGAGGTCAACAAATATCAATCCCGCTTCGACTGAACAGCCGCCTTCGGTCATTCTGCGTACGTGATTACGGCGAAAATCTATCTGCATTTGATTAAGATTTTCTTCATTTTCCAGAGCGGCTCTTGCAGCTTCAATATTGTCATTTTCCAGAGCAACCGAAATATAATCCAGCATCTCGTTAACTTCTTTTTTAAGTCGAGCGGCTTCAGCTTCTGCGGAATCACTGAACACTAATTTCTGCTCTATTTTTCGTTCCGCTATTTCAGCAATATTTACAGCATGGTCGCCGACTCTTTCAAGGTCATTAACTGTATGCAGCAGAACCGGCAATCTCGTCGCCACTTCGTCACCAAGCTCTTTTCGGGAAAGCTCGGTAAGATATAATGTAATTTCATACTGAAAATTATCAACTGAGTCCTCGGTTTCTATGGCCAGTTTAAGTTTCTTTCTGTCATTTCCCTCCAAACCTTCAATGGCATAATTGACAGCTTCTTTTGCAACTTTTGCCATACGTACAGCTTCTCTTTTTGCCTGGTCGATTGCAATTACCGGCGTACCGAGCAGATGTTTTTCGAGAATAACTGGTTTTGCTATAGCGTCTTTTTCGCCGGCTGGAATAATTTTAACAACTATTGCCTCGAGCCATCCTATAATTGGCAGAAAAACGATGGTATTGAACACATTGAACACACTGTGAGCAACAGCAATGTGCACCATTATTGTCGTTTGCGATAATTGCCACGGCGTAATCCAGACAACCATTTTCCCGAATGTTCCTGTCCATATCAGCGGCAACATGTAAATTACACCTATAACATTGAACATTGTATGTCCCAGCGCCGTTCGACGCGCAGCTACGGACGTTCCAACCGCTGCGATTTGTGCGGTAATCGTTGTTCCTATATTATCGCCGAGTATAAATGGTATCACCACCTGCAATGTAGTATGCCAATCGCTGCTGCCAAAGGCACCATTGAAAGCAAGTATCTGTACCATTGCTATTGTGGCTGAACTGCTCTGCAAAAGCATTGTGATAAGAGCTCCGGCCAGAACGGCGAGTAGCGGATTTCCTCCCAGCCATATCAGTGCCTGCTGTGCCTGCTCGCTGTCTTTTAGAGGGCCAAAACCGTCTTTCATAAAAGCTATGCCGACAAAGAGTATGCCGAATCCGAGCAGCACCTGGCCGATATTTCGTCTTTTTTGCGTATTGCCAAGTGTTTGAACAAGAAACCCGAGTCCGATTGCCGGAAGTGCGTAAGTTGTAATTTTGAATACAGCTAATCCCGAAACAAGCCAAGCGGTAAAAGTTGTTCCTATATTTGCTCCGAGCACCACGCATAACGCCTGCCGCAAAGTCAGCAGAGAGGCGTTAACAAATCCGACAGCCATAACAGTTGTTGCCGAACTGGATTGTATAAGGCAGGTGGTAAATGCTCCCACAAGAACAGCTATCATACGGTGTTTTGTAAGAGCGGCCAGGAACTTTCGCATTTTTTGTCCTGCGACCTTTTTCAAGCCATCGGACATTATTTTCATTCCGAACAGGAATAACCCCAACCCCCCTATTGTACCAAAAATCATATCTCTAATCATAAGTTTGTATCTCGTCTAATTTGTTGTACAGTTTGGCTGTTGTTCTTGTCCTGCGCGGTAGTTTTAGCTTGTTTGACTTAAGCGGTCAAGTGGTTTTTTGAGTGCTTTTTAAATTGACGATATTTTTTATTCCATATCTATTTTTCGGGCTCTTTGTTTTTTTATATCGCTTCTTAATTTCTTTTTTTTGAGACGTTTTTCCTTTGCTGCGAGCGATGGTTTTGTCTTTTTCCTTACTGTTTTTTTCTTTATTGCCTGTTTCAATAAATCGGCCAGTTTTTCGATTGCCGCCTGCCGATTTGCTCTTTGCGTTCGGTGTTTTTGTGAAATTATTCTTATTACGCCGTTTTTATCTATTCTTGTTGCGAGCTTGGTTAGTATTTGCTTTTTTTGCAGATTCGAGAGGTTTTCATTTTCGACAACATTAAAGAAAACTGTTACGCGGGTATTGACTTTATTTACGTTTTGTCCGCCTGGGCCGGAGCTTTTCGAGAACTTGAAACCCAGCTCTCTTTCTGAAATGAATATATTGTTTCCGATTTCAATCATTTTTTACGCTCGTATTTCGTATATCGTCTTTTTTATAGATTCAGCATTATTTTTCGATTTTAATCATACACAAAAAATGCTCTTGAGTATTGGCCTGTTAATCGGTAGCTTACTTTTATATGGACGAAATTCGGCAAAAATTGGCACTGCTCGATGAGCAGCTAACCAGCAGGAAAGACTCTTTCAAAAAACTCACAACCACCGCCCCGCTGCTCTTTGCCGCAACCGGCCTAATCGCAGGAATAATAACACAAAATGTTTTTAATTTGCCGCCAATCATCTGGCTTATATTATTATCAATTTCAGTAGCATCAGCGATTTTGTTGTTCGCAGTTTATAAAAACAAACAAACTGATTCCAACGCACTTATTTTTTTAAGCTGCGCAGCCGTTATTTGCTTTGCATCGCTTGGCGGGATTCGCTTAATCGGCTACAAACAGCTATCACCAAATAATATCGGCAATTTCATCTCAGATTCAGAGCCGTCTCAGCTGGCAACAATTCGCGGCCTGATTATTACCGAGCCATACACAGCAAAAAATGACCGGTGGCACTTTGCAAAATTTGCATATAAAGGTGCGCATAGCAGTTTTTATCTAAAACTCGGAGAAGTGAAAACTACCAACGGCTGGGCAAAAGCGACAGGCAAAATCCGTGTATATGTTTCCAAGCCGATTCTGGATTTAGAGCCATCGGATTTAAAAGTCGGCGATTACATACAAATCGACTGCTGGCTTGGAAGATTTAAAAGAGCTACAAATCCCGGCCAGTTTGACGCTGCAAAATATCTCGCCAACAGAAATATTTTTATTACCGCTTCTGTCAAATCGCGGGACAATATCGAATTGTTAGAAGTTCATCCTGCCGGACTTTTTACAAAATTGAAAACAAAATTAAAACGAATTGTTACTGAAGCATTATTGGATTCCAGCTCTCCGCAGGAATCAAGCTATGGCTTACTCGCTGCATTGCTGCTCGGCAACAGGGGAAATATTGACAGCGAAACTTACAAGGCATTTCAAAAAACCGGCTTATTGCATTTCATAAGTTTATCGGGAATGCACCTTGCAATTTTTGTCGGGATTATCTGGTGGCTATGCAAATCCATCGGGCTATTAAAACCGGCCAGAGCTATTGTTTGCATAATCGCTGTTAGTATTTTTTTACTGGTCGTCCCGCCAAGAGCCCCAACTCTTCGGGCCGCAATTATAGCTTTTGTTTTTTGTATTTCACTTCTCTTTCACCGCCGCTCAAATTCGCTTAATACATTATCATTTGCTGCAATAATTTTATTGTTAATACAGCCAACCGAACTATTCACAGCCGGCTGGCAATTATCATTTGTAGCAGTACTTGGACTTTTGCTTTTTTGCCACAGAATCCACTTCTTCCTATACGAAAAAATAACAGGCCATAGCTGGTTCATGGAAAAAACAAAAACCAAACCCTTTTTTCGCATAGCTGCAAGGCCGGGACCACATTTATTGCGGTTATTTTCTACATGCATTACGGCTTGGCTGGGTGGTGCCGGAATACTGTTATATCATTTTTACACAATAAATCCGCTAACCTGCTTATGGACAGTGCTCGCTTTTCCGTTCGTAGCGGCGATTCTGACGGTTGGCTATTTGAAGATAGTTTTGTCTTTTTTATTGCCAACTGTCTCTTTAATGCTTTCTTTTGTCGCAGCAGCTCTTGCCGACTGGCTGATTTGGCTTGTAAAGTTCATTTCGGTTTTGGATATTTCTCAAATCCTGTTCGGCCACGTTCCGATTTTGCTGATAGTTTTTTATTATTGCTTTATTTTCTTTGCGGGTTTTATTTATCTTCGCAACCGCCGGCTGAAAAAGATAATCTGCATAGCAGCTTGCCTTTCAATAATTGTTTTTTTAGCCGGCCTTAAATGGCAGAGAACATATCCGAACGATTTGGCAATCATTGCACTTGATATCGGCCATGGCCAGGCGATATTAGCCGAGTTTCCCGGCGGAGCAAAAATCTTATTCGATGCCGGCTCGCTGCATAGACATAATGTTGGCTCAAAAATCATATTGCCCTTTCTCAATTACAAAGGCATTAGCAAAATCGATTCCATAGTCATAAGTCACGGCGATGTTGACCATATCAACGCAATACCTGAAGTTGTCGAGCACTGCAAAATCAGCAATGTTTACGCAAATGAAATTTTTCTAACAGAGCTGAAAGCAAATCCCAGGAATAGCGTAGAATTTCTTGGCAAGTTTTTATCCCAAAAAGGCCTTGAAATTCAGCCGTTGGTAAATAATTTGGATTTGCGAAGTGATGCTGATATAAAATTCCTTTGGCCGAACAAAAAATTTATAAAAGACATTGCAAAACTAAGTAACAATGACAAATCGCTTGTTTCACTAATTGAATTTGCCGGCATCAAAATGCTTTTATGTTCTGATATTGAAAATTTTGCACAGGAAAAACTTTTCAAAATCCATCCTGATTTAAAAGCTGATATTGTTGTTGTTCCTCATCACGGTTCGGTTAAAACCTTATCTAAAGATTTTCTCACAAGACTCGATGCAAAATTTTTAATATCAAGCTGCGGCCGCGGAAACTACGAGAAACATCTCGTTACTCCTCTAACAAACGGAGCAAAATCATTTTATACTGCCCGTGATGGAGCTGTTAGCATTTGCATAAATCGAGATGGCAGGGTAAAATCGTCAGCATATATTTTTTAGGAGAATTTAGTTACTATGAAAAAAATCGCAAAAACTCTTACTGTAATTTTAACCATTCTCATTTCAGCAACGCTGTGTCTTGGTGATACGAACACAACTTTCAATTATCCTACTGCCAAATTGGATGTAAGCGATATAAGTTTTTATCAGCCGTCTTCGGATACAACGCCCTATCCGGTTGTTCGCAGTAAAAAAGTAAAAAATATAATATTCTGTATTGGCGACGGGATGGGTTTATCGCAAGTTGAGCTATCGCGTCTCAAAGCTGCCGGCAGTGACGGCGTATTGTATATGGAGCGTATGCCTTTTGTAGGGCTTAACCGAACACATTCAGCCAACGCCCTTGTTACTGATTCTGCGGCAGCGGTAACTGCTCTTGCCTGCGGAATAAAAAGCAATAATGGAATGCTTGGTATGGCTCCTGACAAAACAAAATATCAAACCATTCTCGAAGCCGCAAAAAACAAAGGCAAACGAACCGGCCTTGTCGCAACCTGCGATATAACTCACGCCACACCTGCCGGCTTTGCCTCGCACGTAAAAAGTCGAAACAATCGAGCCAAAATAGCTGAGCAAATGCTCGCAAACAAAGTGAATGTTATGCTCGCCGGCGGCTGGGAATATTTCCTGCCAAAATCTCATCCTGAAAGTAAAAGAAAAGATGAAAGAAATCTAATAGAAGAAGCTAAATCTGCCGGCTATGAATACATACAAACTCCGCAGCAGTTAAGTTCCGCCAAATCACCGTATTTGCTCGGTCTTTTTCAGACGGGAGCATTAACAACCAATCCGCCGGAGCCGACCCTTGCTGAACTAACCGAAAAAGCTATTGAAGTTTTGAATTACAAAAATGATGGTTTTTTCTTAATGGTTGAAGGCAGTCAAATCGACTGGGCTTGCCACGCTAATAATGTTGATAATACCATCAAACAAACACTGCTCTTTGACCAGGCGGTCAAAGTTGCTATTGATTTTGCACTGAAAGATAAACACACTCTCGTAGTTGTAACAGCTGACCACGAAACAGGAGGCCTTACAATTCCCGGTGGTGATTTGGCCGGTAAAAAACTTGACACCAAATGGTCAACCGGCGGTCATTCAGCTATGGATGTTCCGGTTTATGCGTTTGGGCCAAAAGCTGAAATTTTTTCCGGCGTTTATGATAATACCGATATACCGAAAAAATTTGCAAAATTGTTTGACATAAAAAATTTCCCAAAGCCGCTCAAATAGATGCAAATATGGCTGAAATTATCATAAGAAAAGATGCGACAGCCGATTTGAAAATAAAAATTGGCGACAGAGTTTGTAATGGCCGAATTGTCAGTACAAAAACAAACTCTGCCTGCGAACAACTGACAACACTGCCTATATCAGGCATTATCAAAAGCATTCGCTTTGACGGCAATAGTCACGAATTTATTATCGTGGTTTCGATACAAAATAATCAGCGGTAATTCGCCACTTATCATTTCATATAGACAACAATTTCCACCCTGCGATTTCTTGCTTTTCCGGAAGTGTTTGCATTTGAAGCGATTGGCTTGCCTGCTCCGCAACCAACAGCTCGAATTCTATCTTCAGGTATGCCTTTACTAACCAAATATCTGACAACGGAAAGTGAACGCTGAGCCGAGAGTTCCCAATTGTCTTTCCATCCGGATTTTTTGATTGGGTCAGTATCTGTGTGGCCAACCACATCTATTTGCCTGCCTGAATACTGGCTTTGCAATACAGAAAGAATATGATTAAGCTCTACGCTGATTGCCTTTTTGAGTTTGGCTTTGCCGGCGTTAAAAAGTATGGCATTTGGAAGAGTTACGGTAATCGTTCCAGCTGACGGGTCGAAAGATACATCGTATCCATCTCCAAAACCGCTGGCTTGGGCAGGACTCTGATTGCGTTCGGCGATTTTTTCCTGAAGCTCTTCTATAGTTTGCTGACTTTGCGAAACCTGGTCAGCAAGTTCACCCTTCTGCATTCTTTCGCTTTCAAGCAGGCCAAGCGTATTTTGATGCTCTACGTTCAGGGCCTGATATTTTTTCTTCCAGCTGGTACAGCCGGATGTAAAAATCGCAAAAATCATAAAAGAGCAAAGGGCCAGAAGCACTACTTTATTGTAAACCGTTGAATATGTTATTTTTTTCGCAGCTTGCATTTTAACGTCTCCCTTTTTATTTATAGTTAGTGGCAATTTTCCAAACATTCCTAATGGTAGATACTAAACTGTAAATTCTCAACAATCAATGAATAAATTTTATCATGAAAAATCATAACTGTAAATACAGCGAGTGAAAGAAACGGGCCATACGGAATTTGCCTTGTTTTTTTGAAGAACATCAGCCATAGTGCCCACGCTAAGCCGAAGAAAGGTGCGATAAAAAAAGCTATAAAGGCCATTTCCGCTCCGATTACAGCCCCTGCTGCTCCCATTAAATGCACATCACCCAATCCCATTGCCTCTTTGCCAAAACCCAAAGTTCCAAAAATACGAGCTGCCCAAACCACGCCGCAGCCAATAAAATATCCCCATAAACTACCCGCAAATCCTGCCACAAAAGGAACTTGTGAAAAATTTTGCCACCAATTGTGAATTTCCGGATTATTTTTTACAATCCAATAAGCCGCAATTGAGCAAATAATGAGCGGCAGCAGAAAAACGATTTCTTTGCACACCTCTAAACGATGATTAAATTCACTTTCTTCATCTTCGTTTTCCGTTAGGTAGCTTCCCTTAATTATTCCGGTTGCCAAAAGGAGCATTGATAAAATCAGGCCTATCGCAGCTCCTGCTGCAAGCGAAGCGGTGTCAGCCGAAGCGCTTGGCAAAAGAAGATATTTACTGATTATTTCAGCTTTAATTGCAAAAGGCGCCAGACCGGAACCGAGCAAGCCAACAGCTGTAACAAACCAGCACAGGAATACAGGAATCACCCACAATTCCAAATCAATCGCTGAAGCTGCAATCAGAGCAGCTATTAAAATTATATGTATAGTGTAAACAAACCATCCGCCGCCGAGAAATGAGCCGATGCCATCTCTAATGCCAACGTGGAAATACAAAACAAAAAGGCCGGCAAAGATTATGCCGGTTAATAATTCAATAATAAAATATCTTGCTGAAATTTTCGCTTTGCAGTTTCTGCATTTGGCCCGCAGCACAAGCCAGGAAATCAAAGGAATGTTATCGTAAAATCGAATCCGCTTACCGCAATTCGGACAAGCTGAAGGCGGCATTACGAGAGACTTGTCGCGCGGCAAACGATAAATTATCACATTTAGGAAACTGCCAACGCAGCAGCCAACCATAAAAACATAAGTAATCCAAAACCAATCAGGCAACACCAAAGGAACTCCTTTTCATTTTTTGATAAGCGTTTTTTTACTTACTTTTCGCTCTTATCTTTATTAACTGACGCAGCTACTTTCATTGGCAGGCCGAACAGGCGAATAAAACCGGTTGCATCTTTTGGATTGTATTCTTCGCCCATTGTAAAGCAGGCCAAATCGTTTTTGTATAAACTATTCGGACTTTTAACGCCGGCCAAACTGCATCGGCCTTTGAAAAGTTTCAGCTTAACGCTGCCCGTCACATTTCGCTGTGTAATATCAACAAACGCATCGAGTGCCTGACGCAACTGGCAAAACCACATTCCGTAATAGACGAGTTCCGCATATTTTAGAGCAACCTGCTGCTTGTAGTGCATCGTTTCTCTGTCGAGTGTTATGGTTTCCAAACTATCGTGAGCGGTTTTTAGTATTGTCCCACCCGGCGTTTCATAAACTCCTCGTGATTTCATTCCGACCAGCCGATTTTCGACTAAATCAGATTGTCCTACGCCGTGCTTTCCGCCAAGCCGATTTAACTCTTCAATCATTTTCACACCGCTTATACTTTTGCCGTTTAGTTTTATGGGAATGCCTTCCTTAAAACCAATTTCCACGTAGTCCGGCTTATTCGGCGTTTTTGAAACCGGCTTTGAAATTACAAACAGACTATCTTTTGGCTCGTTCGCCGGATCTTCAAGGTCAGCTCCTTCATGACTTATGTGCCAGAGATTCCGGTCTCGCGAATAGATTTTCTTTTTTGTCTGCTCGATTGGAATTTTATGTTTCTTTGCGTAATCGACTGCCGCTTCTCGGCTGGTCAGCTTGAAATTATCATCTTTCCAGGGAGCAACGATTTTCAAGTCCGGCCCAAGTGCCATATACGTCAATTCGAATCGCACCTGGTCGTTTCCTTTTCCGGTTGCCCCGTGAGCAACAGCTGTTGCTCCTTCTTGCTTGGCTATTTCGACCTGATATTTTGCAATTAGCGGCCGAGCTATACTTGTTCCGAGCAGATAATTATTTTCATAAACAGCTCCAGATTTCAGCATTGGCCAGATATAATCTTCGACAAATTCTTTTCGCAGGTCTTTTACGATACATTTCGCCGCCCCGCAGCGTAGTGCCTTTTTCTTGATTCCAGCCAGCTCATCGCCCTGACCGAGTTCAGCTGCAAAGCATATAACTTCGTAGCCATAAGTTTCTTTTAGCCATGGCAGGATTACGCTCGTATCGAGTCCGCCGCTGTAAGCCAGAACCACTTTTTCTGATTTAGTTTTGCTATTAGCCATTTAACCTGTCCTTATTAAGCAAGTTTATTTATCCAGTCCAAATGCATTTCTCGCCGCATTGCGAAACAGACGGCAACGACGCTGTGCATCCAATGCTGATTCTTCATCGGCAGATTCGCCGGGATAGCGAAAAGTTATGGCAAAATCCGAAAGATAAGCAAGGTCTTCTCTGAAAGTTTCCCACGCCGGCTCAATGGCAAGGGCTTGTTCAAGCAAAGCTGTCAGGTCGTGGATTTTGTTAAAAGTTATTCCTGCCTCGCAGAGCCGTGCTTTCAGATATTTTTCTGCGCACTGTTGGGCGTGAAAACAGATACCGTCATAATTGGGATTTTCCTGCACCTTACATTCACGCTCCATCATTGCAAAATCGCCTTCGGCTTTGGCTATCCACTCATCAGTTATCGGCTTCATAGAGCACCCTGCCTTCCTGAAGAATTTTCTGTATAAAACTATCGCCCATTTCGAGTCGTTGTTGCACTTTTTCCGGCGTTCTCACGAGCAGGTCAACTGGAAATTTCGGCCGCAGTTTCATTCGGATTTTTACTGACTGGTCAACATTTCTGCCCTGAAAACTTCCGATAACGAGCAAATCCACATCTGAATCCTCATTAGCCGAACCCTGAATATAGGAACCAAATAATATAACTCTTTGTGGATGAAATTGCCTGCCGATTTGCCTACCGAACTCTTCTATTTGTTTTATTGCTATCATTTTGAAACACATCCTGAATCAATCGATATTATCTTTTTCGGATTTTATCACGAGCTTGGATTATACAGCAGATTTCCGATAAGGACAATCAAAAGCAGGACAAAAGAAAAAGGATTTTTAGCCACAGAGTTCACAGAGCAACAATTAAAAGTCACGGCCAATAGGTCATCCCCAGCTATTAGAAAATATTACTCGGCATTATCCATCGTACTGTAAATATCCAGCATGCCTGATGCGCAGTCATATAGTTGCTGATAAAGCTGCTCACATATATTAGTTAAATCCTGAATAGAGATACTCTCAATGCTATTAATCTCTTTGCCATTTTCGTTTGTAATAGGGTATCGAAAATTAAAACCAGTTACATCCAAGTCCTCAAGTTTTTTAATCCAAGTTTCGATTTGGTTATTCCAACTTTTATCCTCATCACGCCATACATCCCCGATTATTTGTAAGCTTTCATTCCACAAGGCACTTAAGTTATGGCTTAATAGAAACGTTTCTGTTTTTTGGTCAATCCGTTTACCAATAATTACAATTGCTTTCAGGATAAGTTCTATCGAATGTCTGTATAAGAATCCGACCGCATATACTGAATTGATTTCTGTGTCAGGATTCCTGAGACAATAACGAATAGTTACTTGTGCAGCATCATGAAAATCTTTTGCTCTATCAAGCCAAAGATTAGTATTATCCATCCAAAGGAATATTCTTCCACCTACTTTTGTGGCATGCCGGAAATCTTCTGGCCAGCTTCCTCGTTTCTTATTCTTCATGACATAAGTTTTTTAGACACTTACCTTTTTGATATTTTTATTATTGCTATATCAGAAAGAGATTCCATAATGACCCCGCCCCTGTAGTAGCTCTTTTCACCAATCTTGAGTTCAATCGGTACCAGAATTCCTGTTCCGACAATTCTATTTTCATTATTTAAGGCTTCAAGTTCCAGCATGATAGGAGGTAATGTCATTAAATTTGGAATTATCTCGATTTCAAGTTCAATTGCGACGTAGTAATCATCTGAATCATTATTGTGGACGTTGTATGCTCGATATTCCCAATTTCCAATTCCTATGTCATCAGGCAAAATAAATTTTGGTTTAATGTTTATAGAAACTTCCTGAAAGTCATAATCCCCCTTTTCCTCGTGGTCTAAACTTAATCTTGTTTCATTTTGCCAGCTCAGTGTCTCGCCGTATTGTTGTTTCATTTGATTTAGTTCAGCTATGGCAGAATCCCGCTCAGCCATGAGACGTGCAATTTCTGCTTTGACAGTCTTTACTGCCTTTTTTCGCTTGAGGTAATTATCCCTCGCATTCTGTGCAATTATTTCTATAGCTACTCTTGTATCTTCCCGTTCTTCATGTAGTTCTTGTGCTGATTTAGCTTTAATAGATGTAATGGCAGCATTCATATTTTTTAGCTCTTCCCCTATTCTTTTTTTCGCCTTATCTTCTGCAGCTGCAATAGACGCTTTTGTTCTTTCTGTATTTGGTAATGTCAAAATTGCACCGGCTATAAACCCAGTTACTCCAGCCAACGCGCCCGTAACAATAGCAATCAATATAATTTTTTGTGTCGATTCTTTTATTTCTATCATTTTATTATCCAGTCATCTTTTTTGTTATTTGCTGCTGCGCTGTTTAATAACGGTTTTTTCTATTAGTTTCGGCTCGGTCTGGCTGCCGGTAAAAAGTTTGAACTGCTCAGCGGCCTGCTCGACAAACATAGTAAATCCATCAATTGTTTTAGCACCGGCTTCTTTGGCCTGTTTTAATAGCAGCGTTTCAAAAGGATTGTAAACCGTATCAAAAATAGTCATATCTTTTTTGATATATTCCTGCGGCAAAGGCGTTGCATCAACATCCGGCTCCATTCCAATACTTGTGCAATTTACTACAAGTTTTGCATCAAGCGATTCCAGTTCTTTCAAACCTGCAAAATCACAACCAAATTCTTCTGCCAGTTTTTCTGCCTTTTCTACAGTGCGATTATAAATGCACACTTTTGCCCCGGCATCAGTTAAGCCGGCCACAATTGCCCTTGCCACTCCGCCGGCGCCGAGAACAGCAACAGATAAATCCTTCAAATCGGATTTGTCAATTTTCAATTTCGATATTATCGCATCCATTGCGCCGATATAATCTGTATTGTAAGCGCTTATTTGCGGACCGGAATTTGTGATTTGAGCTGTATCAAGTGTAAGCGTATTAGCCGCTCCGATTTTTTCAGTAAGCGGCTCGACAACTCCGCCGCTTTGGCGAACATAATTTAGGGCATTTGCTTTATGTGGAATTGTTACACTAAATCCGGCAAAATTCAGCCAGCTTCTTACTCGCACGTTCCGCATAAATTCATCGAATTCATTTTCGCCGCCTTCGACCAACAGCGGCAGATACAATTTATTCAACTCGGCTTTTGCAAAACAAGCATTGTGCGCCGCCGGAGAGGCCGAATTATAAACCATTGAACCGAGCACGCCATAAAGAACTGTTTCGGAATTTATCGAATCGGAGCTGAATGTTTTTTTGAGCTGTTCAATTGTAATCTGGCCGGGTGCGGTCGCACTTTCATTATCCAAACTGGCGAACGTAACGAGTGAACCCAATTTTTTTGCGATGATTCTGCTGATAAGGCCGGCTCTGCCCATACATAAAATAATCCGCTCTCCGCTGCTTTGATGCAGCAGGTCAAAGGCCTCGAAGCAATCGTTAATATGGTTTGCAGTGTAAACCAGTTTTGGAATTGCAGCTGAATACAGAGTTAGTATATGGCGATATAATTTTGTAATGTTGGGAAATTTGCCCTCGAAATTGTGAGCTGAAAGAATAAGGCGGCTTTTGGGATTCTGCGAAAGGGCTCTTCTGATTTTTTCCTGATTAGCAATAGAGAAAAAGTTTTCGTATTCCAAATCGACAAATTCAGCCCCGGCTCCGATTGCTGCGGATAGTACCTCAATTCGCAGATTTTCAGGATATTCGTTTGCGCCGCCCTGAGCGTGGTCTCTGCAGGTTACAATTATTGGAATTGGTTTTTTATAAGCCGATTTTGCCTTTGCGATTAAATCCACGACCATTTCAACCGTTAGGTTTTCGAGATAATCTGTCCGCAATTCAAGCATTTCAGCTCCGGCAGTCAGTGCAGTTTTGATTTGGCTCTTCGCTTCGTCGGCATTGGCTGCTGCTATTGGAACGGTTAGATATGTCATAGTAACTATCATATAGCGTCAATCAGCCGTAAAAGCAATATCGAAGTT
>JAGLSG010000115.1 GCA_023135865.1 Planctomycetota bacterium
GTCAAAAAAGAACCAGTTTTTTCACAGCCTCTTTTTTTTAAATCAATCAAAAGCGGGGGTAGCTAATTGTTTATAGTTCGTCGTTTTTGTGTGATTTCACGGCCTGATTTTAATCGCAGATTCCAATGGAACAATAAGTTAAAAAAGAGAGGCATAGGAATAAATTTCTTATAAGCGAATATTTTGAATACATAGATTACCTCCTCTTAAAATATCTGATAGTTAGTAAAAACAGGGACAATTATCTATGCCATTTACATTATCTTAATTTATCTAAATTGCGAAAGAAAAAATAAAGGTTGAGTTTTGGGGGTGAGCATATAATAATATGGCTATAATTGGGTTGTACGAAATAACAAAAGAGCAGTTGGAATATCTCGCTCGCTGCGTTAAACTGCTCCGTGACCAGATACAAACTAGTTGTGAAACCAAGATGGAGAGTTTTGTATAAAAGCTGTTCCGCGTAGATGGGTAAGGAAAAGAGTAGATAATCAGCGTGAGGAGCGTAGTCATGAGTAACGCTTTAGACAAACTAACAATAAAAGGTTTTAAATCAGTCAAGTCTCTTAAAGATCTTGAATTGACAAACCTGAATATTCTCATTGGTGGTAATGGGGCTGGAAAAAGTAATTTTATAGACTTTTTTCGTCTGTTGCGCGAAATGATGGATGGAAATCTGAATGACTATATTCATAAGAGCGGAGGTATTAGCGATTTGTTGTTCAATGGTCGCAAAGTTACCGAACAATTGGAAATTGAAACACGTTTTGGGGCCCGTGGTTATCGTTTCAACATAGTCCCCGGAGCAAAAGAAGACTTTTCAATTACCAATGAAGCTCGATATTATGAACATGGCAAAAGCGGATGGTGGGACTTTGGTTGTAATAGCAATGATGGAATTTCGCTATTGGCACAGGAAGCCAATAGCAACACTTCTGACGCCGGAAAAAGTAAGTATGTTTATGACGCTGTAACATCATGGCAGATTTATCATTTCCATGATACAAGTAAAAACGCTGCGATGCGTCATTATGAAATTGTTCAGGACAACAAGAATCTCCGCTTCAATGGGGCCAATATTGCCCCATATCTTCTTAAACTGAAAAACAAATACAGTGATTGTTACAATGAGATAACAGGGGCGGTAAGACTGGTAACTCCTTTTTTTGATAATTTTATTTTAAAAGCAGAAGAATTCGGTCAAAAGCAAAAGGTCAATCTGTCATGGCGGCAAAAGGGAACAGATTACCCAATGCAGCCTTATCACTTGTCAGACGGCTCCATTCGATTCATCTGTCTGGCAACGACCATGCTTCAACCACATCCTCCCGAAACCATTATTATTGACGAACCGGAACTTGGATTGCACCCCTTTGCGATCAATGTCTTAGCGGAGCTGGTGCAGTCGGCAGCCAAAAGAACTCAGTTAATCATTGCTACACAATCACCAGCTTTTATTGATAATTTCTCCATTGAAAATATCATCGTTGTAAACCGCAAAAAAGGTGCCTCAACCTTTGAGCGGCTTGAAGAAAAGAATTTTAATGCTT
The DNA here is from genome assembly GCA_023135865.1 of Planctomycetota bacterium. Taxonomy (GTDB): domain Bacteria; phylum Planctomycetota; class Phycisphaerae; order Sedimentisphaerales; family Anaerobacaceae; genus JAGLSG01. The sequence goes on from JAGLSG010000115.1 coordinate 1,551, forward strand.
GGTTGAAAAAATACTCGGTCGGTGAACTTTGGAGTAAGAATGTAATATCCGGAGGTGCCGTTCATGAGTAATCCGGTAATCATTACAGCTATCGTGGAAGGTTTGACAGAGCAAATTTTTATACGTGATATCCTTGCTTCTTATTTGTGGCAGAAAGAAATTTTCATAAAACCAATCATTGTTACCAAGCCCGGTCAAAAAGGCGGAGATGTCAAATTCTCACGTGTAAAGAACGATATTGAAAAACATCTGAAACAACGACAAGACACGTATCTAACGCTTTTTGTTGATTATTACGGTATTAAACAGGATTGGCCAGGTGTCAGTGATGCAAAAAACATGAACAATCCAAAGGAAAAGGCCGCACGAATCAATCAGGCAACGGCACAAAAAGTAGAAGATCTTTGGCCTAGATACAATCCATCAAGGCGTTTTATACCCTACATTGCTATGCATGAGTTTGAAGCGTTACTGTTCAGTAACTCAACTATTCTTGCCCAAAAGTTAAAGGTGAGGAAATCTAATGTAGATTTAATTTTGGACGAATGTGGTGAACCGGAAAATATAGATGATTCCCCACAAACTGCACCATCAAAGCGTTTAGAATCCCTTTCTCCGCAATTCAAGAAAACCACAACAGGCATTGCAATAGCAAAGGAGATTGGATTACCCACTATTCGGGAAAAATGCCCCATCTTCAACGAATGGCTCACAAAGATAGAACAACTTGTTTGCACACGCGGAATCATTCAATAAAAGAGATTGGACGAATTCGCTTGCCCCCGGCGCAAGTTCGGTGGCTAAACAATTACTAACAACAAGCAACCAACAACCCTGCCTAAAAAAAGCTATTGCAAATAATCAGCAGAATACTATAATGCAACCTTTAATCTGACAGAAACGGCAATAAATTAACGCTAAAACAATACAAAATATCAAAAATAAACAAAGAGAGCTAAAATTATGGAACAAGCCACAGAACAACAAATAAACCTGTTCAACGATAATCTGCCATCCATCGACGAAATCAAAACACTGGCAGAAGCAGTAAACTCAAGCGAAAGAAGCCAAATCGAATTCGCCGAGCAAATAAACGAAAATATGAACAAAACGTCAGATTCAGCAACACTCGCAACGGGAATCGGGCTATTCATAATCGGTAAAAACGCCAAGGCAATCGAAAAACTCGAAAAAGCAAAGGCATGCAAAGAAAAATTCATATACACAGCAATGGCTAATCGAAAATTGAAAAACTTCGACGAAGCTATCAAAAACCTGAAGGAAAGCACGAAACATAAGGCAGCTCCGCTCGTTGTGGCAATGAATAAAGCAGCTGTCTATAGATGTGCAGGAGATTTCGAGCAAGCAGAAAAAGAAATTAAAAGCTGTGCAAATTTCGAGAATGTAAGCGCTGAATATCACTATCAACTCGCCCGCATTCAGGAGGCACAGGGCTTATATAATAAAGCAACTGACAACTACAAAACAGCTATGGAATTGTCGCCGGAACATAACAGAGCAATTTTCCATCTCGCCTACCGATGCGACTTGTCGGGAAATGAAGAGGCAGCTATGGATTACTATCGGCAGGTGGTCTCGACAAATCCGGTTTACATAAGCGCCCTGCTGAATCTTACAGTGCTATATGAAGATGCCGGCAAATTCGAAAAGGCACTTCAATGCGTTGAGAAAGTTCTAATGTATCATCCAAATCATAAAAGAGCGAATCTCTACAAAAAGGACATTGTAAGTTCGAAAACAATGTTCTACGATGAAGAAAAAGAAAAGAAGAAAAATCGCAGAGTACAAATTCTCGAAACGCCAATTTCAGATTTCGAGCTTTCCGTGCGAAGTAGAAACTGCCTGAAAAAAATGAATATCAATTCGCTCAGCGACCTTCTCAATATTACGGAAGCTGAACTGCTCTCGTATAAAAACTTCGGCGAAACATCGCTTAAAGAAATCAAAATTATTCTCGATGCCAAAGCACTGCGGCTCGGAATGGCACTCGAAGAAAAACAGAATTCACCAGAAGAAATTTCAGCTGATTCGACAGATGAAGATAATGTAATGCTCAATAAAACAGTCGATGAGCTGCAATTATCGGTGCGGTCGCGTAACTGTCTGCAGCGACTGAACCTTCGCAAACTCGGCGACCTGACACGAAGAGCAGAAGCTGAACTGCTCGGCTGTAAAAATTTCGGTGTAACAAGTTTGAACGAGATAAAAAAAGCCCTCGAGGGTATTGGCTTGTCGCTGAGAAAATTAGATTGATAAATCAAATAATTTTCAGCATAGAAAAAACAGTGTCCCGGCAAACATTGAGGTGTTTTGGGATTTGCAAATTACATGGAAATTCGGTATTGTCCAACGTCGCCCGGCCAGCTATAAGTAAGAAGAAATACTTATCTGCCGCCGCCCTATTGCTTTGGCTGTTTTTTTTCGCCAGTTGCACCGAAAGACAGCTCGCCAGCCCTACGCCGCAAATGGACACCCCATCGCAATTCTGGATAAGGGTTCTGCTCGCAGATGAAATCAAAACCTGCAAACTTAAAATCGATTTGCCTTTCAAGGTTATAGATAATCAAACCCAAAGTGTAAAAGCCAGCTTTGGCAAATTTGACTCACTCATAAACACAGCAATAAGTAACGGTAAAATCAATATCGCAGGTCGCTCATTTATAGGCAGTGAAATGGTTATCGTGCCGGATGAGCCGTGCATTTTCAATCTGAACGGCAATGATTATCGCGGAAAATTAAAGCTGGTATTAAATAAGGATGGTGGCTCTTTCGATGCGATAAATCTTGTTCCAATCGAGCCGTATCTCGCCGGCGTAGTGGCAGCTGAAATGCCGAGCTATTGGGAACGCGAAGCCCTGAAAGTACAGGCGATTATTTCGAGAACATATTGTTTGTACATAAAAAAACATTTCGGCAAAAATCGGAGCTGGGATGTAAGAAAAACGCAGGCAAACCAGAGGTATCTCGGAATAAAAGCGGAATCTGCGAGAATCTGGGAAGCAGTAAATAAAACCAACGGCCAGGTTTTGGTTTGCAGACAGCCGGATGGCTCGGAAGATATTTTTCCAGCATATTATAGTTCAGCTTGCGGCGGGCACACGGAAAACAGTCAAAATGTTTTCGGCGGTGATTTTTATCAGCCGCTCGCCGGAGTCAAATGTCCGTATTGCAAAAATGTGTCTAAGCTAAATAACTTCTTTTGGCCGATGGTTAAGTTCGATAAAAAAACCGTTACAAAAAAACTATTAAAAAGATATTCAAAGCTGAAAGAGCTTGACGAAATCGTAAAAATCAAATCGGCAAAGCAAAGCAATTATGGAAATTTTTCGCGATTAACGTCAATTGAACTTTCCGGCTCAACCGGAAAAAAATCTTTTTTGAGGGCTGAGGATTTGCGGCTGTCAATCGACCCGACCGGCCAAAAATTGAAAAGCACAATTTGCAAAATAGTCGATACGGGAAATAACTGGACATTTCAGTCGGGAAGAGGTTTCGGGCACGGAGTAGGACTTTGCCAATGCGGAGCAGAAGAAATGGCAAGGAAAGGAAAAAATACAAAGCAAATACTAAGCTTTTATTATCCCAATTCAAAAATCATAAAACTTTATTGAACTACTAAATACTAATCCGCAGGACGTAAATCTGAAAAATGAATCACTTTGAAATTGTAAATAAAGATAAAAATTGTGCTGCAAGGCGAGCTGTTTTAACTACAGCTCACGGCAAAGTGCAAACGCCGACATTTATGCCGGTCGGTACGGCTGGAGCTGTGAAAGGAATTACGCCGCAGCAATTAGAAAAAATCGGAGCGGAAATTATGTTGGCCAACACTTATCATTTGATGCTGCGGCCAACAGTGGAAGTAGTCGAAAAACTCGGCGGGTTGCATAAATTCACCGGCTGGAAAAAACCAATGCTGACTGACAGCGGCGGCTACCAGGTTTTCTCCTTGAACTCTCTCGTGAAAATCGATGAAGACGGCGTTGAATTTGCCAGCCATGTGGACGGTAAAAAAATGTATCTCAACGCTGAACTCGCAACCCAAATCCAGAACCGGCTCGGTGCAGATATTATAATGTGCTTCGACCAATGTGCGCCGTTTCCGTGCAACGATTGCGAAATGGAAAAAATTGTGCAAAGAACTATCCGCTGGGCAAAACGCTCCAAAGAAGCACATGCCAATAATAAGCAGTTGCTCTTCGGAATTGTTCAGGGCGGAATAAATTTATCGCTCAGAGAAGAATGCGCAGAAAAACTTATTGAGATGGATTTCGACGGCTACGCAATCGGCGGATTGAGCGTGGGCGAAGGACACGAAAATATGGCAAAAACAGTTTCGCATACCGCAGATATTTTGCCGAAACAAAAGCCGAGATATTTGATGGGGGCTGGTATGCCGGCGGATATTATCGCTGCGGTAAAAGGCGGCATAGATATGTTCGATTGTGTTTTGCCGAGCCGCAACGGAAGAAACGCTTTTGCGTTTACAGAAAACGGCATAGTACGACTTAGAAATAATGTTCACATAGACAGCCGCGAACCAATCGAAGCTGGATGCGATTGCTACTGCTGTAGAAATTTCGGCAGAGGAACTATTCGACACTTTTTCAACGTTGGCGAAATGCTTGGCCCAATCCTTGTATCGCTGCACAATTTAAGATTCTATCAGCGGCTAATGGCGAAAATAAGAAATGCGCTCGAAAAAAATGAATTCGCCGAATGGGCAGATGAAAAATTGAAAAATGACAGCTTTAACAAAGCTCAGGATAAATGTTGATTATTAGCCCGCGATAGTTTAATATCGCTGCGATAATTACTTAAGAAAGGAAATAGAATGGATAATTTGTGGATATTAGCAGAAACAGCGGCAAAAGATACGGCTTCAGGGATTACTTCGCAGCAAATCAACGCCGACGAGACAGTCCAAACAACAACAAAAACTGTATCCGACTCAAATGCTGCAGGCGAGCAGACAGTGTCGGTGCAAAAAAATCCACTGATGCAATTCCTCCCCATCATTTTAATCTTTGTAGTAATGTATTTTCTCCTGTTCAGAGGGCCGCGTAAAAAACAGCAGGAACACAAACAAATGGTGCAGTCGCTTAAGAAAAATGACAGGGTCTGTACTATCGGCGGAATAATCGGAACAGTGGTCGAGATTAAGCCGGACGAAATCATATTGAAAGTCGATGAATCAAATAATACCAAAATAAAAATTGCTCCTACAGCAATTGGAAAAAATGTAACAAAAGAATAGCTGCAAACCGGTTAACAAAAAGCCAATTACAGTCTGTTAGATATGAGGAAGTTATGGAAAAGAATCTGCTTTGGAAAAAAATTCTAATTGTTGTTTTGGTAGCTGTTGCTATCTGGACGCTGTATCCACCTGCAAAAACACTGAAACCAGGTATAGATCTGGCTGGCGGAACGAGTTTGATTTATGAAATCGACTCGCAAGGCCTTAAAGATGCGGAAAAAAAAGACCTGGCTCAGAGAATGATTACCGTTCTTCGAAGACGAATCGATCCGGGCGATGTGCAGCATCTTGTTTGGCGAATTCAGGGCAATGACCGTTTTGAAATACAAATGCCGCTCGCCAGTTCAGAGGCACGAATAAAACGACAGAATTTTGAAAAAGCACTTAGCGCACTGCTCGCCGAAAATACCAATCCGGCAGCGATTATGCGCTCATTGAAAAAACCGGCTGAGGAACGAGCCGGCGATTTTGAAAAATTCGCAAAAAATGACCCAAACAGATTGGAAATCCTCCAAATTCTCGCAGATACTTATGGCCAGCGAAAAAATCTGCAACAGGAAAGAGACCAACTTGATGCCAAATTAAAAACGCAAACCTTAAAACTCCAATCAGCAGGACTCGACCCAGGCGAGGTAAAACGGAATTTAAGAAGCTGGGCTAAATTGGATGAACAAAAATTGGCTGAATCGTTGAAAGAATTTTCAGATTCGGGAAAAAATATCAAAATACTGACTGAATATGTAAAAACCCACGCCCAATGGGCAAGCGTTGTCGAACAGCTGACAAATACCGAAACAGGTAAAAATGTTCAGTATAAAAATGCAAAAAAAGCAATCGATGACCTGAATCTTACCGAAGACCAGGTAGATATTGTTTTGCAGCTTGCTCCAAATACAGCAAAACACAGAGATGCTATTGCAAACCTTAAAGCAAAATTTGCTGACCGAGCCGTGGAAATTGATAATATCGTCGTTGCTTTTGATGCTTATCGACCGTTTATGGGGCGACTCGACGACCCCAAAGACCTTCAGCGTATGCTAAAAGGTGCCGGTATATTGGAATTTAGAATACTGCCTACGCAGGGCAATTCGCAGGTTGATGCAGATGAAGTGGCTACCTGCGTTGAAGCTCTAAAAACAAAGGGGCCAAAATTTGCATCAAGCAATAATTACGTATGGTGCGAAGTAGAAAACGCCGACGAAGCTCGCAAACTGAGCGAGGGGGCAGGTGCTTTTGTCGAAATGTTCGGTGAAAAACACTACGTTCTAACAAGCAATAAAAAAGATGAAACCATTCTCCACAGCATCAGTGGCGAAGGAAGATGGAAACTCGAACAGGCAAAAGCGGGAACTGAATCAAGAACCGGAAGAAGAGCAATTGATTTTGTGCTGGACGAAAGAGGCGGAAAATTATTTGCAAATGTTACAGGTAAAAATATCAACAGGCCGCTGTGCATCCTGCTCGACGGCGTAGCAATGTCAGCTCCGAACATACAATCAAAGATATTCAGAAGAGGCCAGATAACCGGCAGCTACACACAAACAGACATCGAAGATATGGTCAACAAATTAAACGCCGGCTCACTGCCTGCTCGTTTGATAGAGCAGCCAATTTCAGTTAGAACAATTGGACCATCCATCGGTGCTGAAAATCGTAACAAAGGTGTTAAAGCCGGCTTAATCGGACTTGCAACAGTTGTGGTATGTATGGCTGGCTATTATATGCTGGCCGGCTCAATTGCCGACATTGCACTGTTACTAAATTTACTGTTTGTTCTCTCAATAATGGCACTTCTCAGGGCAACGTTCACCCTGCCCGGCATTGCTGGTATTATATTGACAATCGGAATGAGTGTTGATGCAAACGTTCTTATCTTCGAGAGAATTCGCGAAGAACAGCAACGCGGCTCTTCACTTCGCATAGCAATACAAAACGGTTACCAAAAAGCATTCAGTACAATTCTCGATGCAAATCTCACTACATTTATTACGGCCTGGATTCTTTATCTCGTTGCACCGGAAGAAGTGAAAGGTTTTGCGATTGTGCTTATGCTCGGTATTGCTTCAAGTATGTTCACTGCTCTTTTCGTAACGCGAACAGTTTTTGACTTCCTTCTCGCTAAGGGAATTATCAAAGACCATCTGTATATGCTCCGGTTGATACATAAGCCGAATATAAACTGGATGCGTTTGCGACCGGTTTTCCTTACCATTTCAAGTGTTCTTATGGTAGCCGGACTCTTTGTATTCTTCACAAGAGATGATATGAAGAACAACAAATACGACATCGAATTTACCGGCGGAACCTCCGTTCAGATTAATCTGATAGAGCCGATTTCGAGAGATGAAGCTGAAAGTCAGATTCGCAAGGTCGGCAAAGATTTGAATAACCCGGCTCTTGCCGCAGCAAATGTTTACAGTATTGGAAAAACAGGCAAACAGTATGAAATCAACACCACTGAAACAAACAAAACCATTACAACAATAACTTTCCCACAAAACAGTGTTAACACAATAGAAAGCATAAAAGCAGTTATCGGCGGAAAGCTCGATAAACTTGTCGTAAGGCCAGACAGTGAAAACGCCGCTGCTTTTATCATAACAACAAGCCAGGTGAATAATTCAATCGTTAAAAATGTATTGAAAACAGCTTTTGCAGATGTGGATGTTTCAGAACCGAAAATTGATAAAACAGTCAACGATGCGATATTGACAGCTTTTGCAGATAACCTGGAAATTCAGCAGAACCTGCATCCAAAAATTGTTTCCACAGAAAAAATAACAGAAAAACTGGTTGAGAAATATCCTGAACTTGCTGACTTCATAGGCGGAATTAAAATCGAATGTGAAATCGGAAAGGCCGCAACCACAGCCGAAATCGACCAAAGATTGAGGGATTTGCGATTCAAGCTGGATATGCGAAATCTTAATTGGTACTCTTACAAAATGTTCATCCCTTCATCTACAGCGGATATTCTTGTACCAGCTAAAACCGATGAAATTGAACTTACTAGTTCATTTGTCTATGTGAGTACCGAGCCGGATGCCGGACTTCGCGAAGTAACGCAGGACCAGTGGAGCAGCTTTGTTGAAAACGAAACAACTAAAGTGCTGGCAGCAACACAGATAGAAGCTTCACTGCCGCGAGTAACACAGATAAATCCTTTTGTCGGTGAAGAAGCAAAAACGCAAGCCAAGCTCGCTATCGTTTTATCGCTGTTCGCAATCATCGCTTACGTCTGGATACGATTTGGAACAGCTCGTTATGGTGTTGCTGCGATTGTAGCTCTGCTGCATGATGTTTGCATTACGCTCGGAGCTGTTACAGCTTGTACTTACCTTGCCACAACGCCAATAGGTGAAAAACTTTTGATAGGCGATTTCAAAATTAATCAGGTAGTGATAGCGGCCTTTTTAACACTTATCGGTTATTCGCTTAACGATACTATCGTTATTTTCGACCGTATCAGGGAAAACCGCCATAAAGGAAAATTGAGTCCGCAGATAGTAAACGACAGTATTAACCAGACTATTTCAAGAACGATATTGACCTCATTTACTACATTCATAGTTATACTGATAATGTACATATTCGGCGGAGCTGGAATGAGAAGTTTTACTTTCGCAATTGGTTTTGGAATTATTATAGGTACTTATTCGTCAGTTGCAATTGCCGCACCGATATTATTGCTCGGTGTAAAAAAAGATAAAGAAAAAAGCAAATAGAATTCGCCGTTAGAAAAGAAAATGAGATGTTTTCTAACGGCAGCTGTTCTTGCTATAAGCACTGATGAAGCGGTTATAACAGTTTTGCAGCTGCGATGTCGACCAGCCAGGTAATTCTGTCAAGAATCGGCCAAAGAGCATGGATGGGATATTGTATTTCATCCGGCTCACCGGTTAAAACTTTCTTTAGAATGTCAGCTTTGCTCTTGCCTGAAACCATAACAATAAGGTGTACTGCGTCTCTTAAAACAGGATGAGTTAACGTTATTCTGTTTTGAGTGTCATCCATAGTATAAACAACGCAAGCCAGATCATCTTTGTCAAACGGAGCATAACTATTCGGGAACAATGAACCGACATGGCCTTCGTCGCTCATGCCAAGTATAACCAAATCAAACTTGGGACATTGCCCCGGCTCCAAGCCAAAAACTGCTTGAATACCCTGCTCATAACTTTTAGCCGCTACATTGAAATCATCATATTCGGTGGGTATGCGATGGACATTTTCCACGGGAATATCAACTTTAGATAAAAAAGTGTCAGCTGCAAGTTTATAATTACTCCACTGTGAATCGGTCGGAACGTAGCGTTCATCGACCCAGAATAATTGTATTTTTTCCCACGGCAAATTCCTGGCTCCTGGATCACTGCCAAGCAGTTCAAAAAAACGTCTTGGCGTACTGCCGCCGGATATTGCAACATAAAAAACATTTTTTGTTTTTATCGCTTTTGCAGCATCATCCACAAAAAACCGAAGACCACGCAAAGCAAGCGCCTCAATGTCACAGGCAATCACAACCTTAACCCTGCTATCTACAGATACACTCATAATGTAAACCCCCTTCTTTAATAACCACTAACCCGCACCCCATTATCCACCTTTTCGGTACAGTTTAGCCAGAAAAATCTTGAAAAACAGGAAAAAACTTTGCAAAAATAGACATTTGGTTATAATGAAAAAATGCAACACATAAAAAATGAAAATATAGCACAACTGCTGATGCAAATGCGATTTATGCCGGAAAAACAACGCCGAAAACAGCTCGATGCCGCTGAAAAACTCCTGACAATCATTGATAATAAAAAGCAATATCCGTTTGATTTTGTCTGTTTTCATATTACAGAATTTAATCCTAAAATTCCCACGCAGCAACAGCTAATAAATGGAGATGAACTTGCAGACGATTTGCAGATTTTCATTGCAAAACTAAGCTCGCAATTTGCCAGACCAGCAGCTGAGTACAGGCAGAAGATTTACAACATTGAAGAACTGGCTGCAAAATTTGAAGTTGCCACAAAAA
>JAGLSG010000116.1 GCA_023135865.1 Planctomycetota bacterium
CGATTGTTTGTATTTGATAATGTTGACCCGACGCAGCTTGGCTCGTTTTTGGATTGGCTCGGCGATAAACTTGATAAAACCATTTTCAATGTCATTAGCAAATCCGGAAGGACAGCTGAAACTGCGAGTCAGTTTATGATTATCCGCCAGATGCTGCTCGACAAACTCGGAGCCAAAGGGCTTAAAGAGCAGGTGGTCGCAACTACAGATGCAAAGGAAGGAACGCTTCTTAAAATCGCAACCGAAGCTGGCTTTCGCCAGCTTGAAGTACCGGACGGCGTAGGCGGAAGATTCAGTGTGTTAAGTGCGGTTGGTTTGCTCAGTGCAGCTGTCTGCGGCGTGGATATAGATTCATTGCTTGAAGGCGCACGTGATATGGATAGTAAAGTCAGTTGCGAAGATTTCTATGAAAATCCGGCTGCAATAAATGCCGCGATAAATTATTACTGCTATAATCAGGGTAAAAAAATCTCCGTTATGATGCCATACAGCTATGCACTGAAAGATTTATCCGATTGGTATCGGCAGTTGTGGGCTGAAAGTCTCGGCAAAACAAAAGACCTGGACGGAAATGATGTGTATGTTGGCCCGACACCAGTTAAAGCACTTGGTGCAACTGACCAGCATAGCCAGGTTCAGCTTTATCGTGAAGGGCCTAACGATAAATTGTTCACATTTTTGCAGGTTAATGATTTTGGGAGAAAACTGAAAATTGCCCCAGCTCCTGATTGTGCAAAGGAGTTGGATTTTCTTGCCGGAACTGATCTGGGCACACTTCTCAACAGCGAAAAGACAGGCACTGAATATGCACTCCTTGCGGATAAAAGGCCTTGTCTTACAATTGTTTTCGATGAAATAAATGCCTATACAATTGGCCAGTTTATTTATCTTTATGAAGTTACAACTTCTCTTGCAGGTGCCTTATTTAATATTAACACATACGACCAGCCGGCTGTCGAACTTGGTAAAGAAGCCACGTTTGCATTGATGGGAAAGGCAGGGCATGAAGAACTGGCAGAGAAAATTCAGCCCGTAACCAAAGTTGATGAAAGTTTTCTTGTCTGATGCTGCTCGGACTGCCAAATATTTCAGCGAATATAAGCTCCAATGACGCTGCTTTTGTTCGGCTGATGAGCATATTGGCTGTATTGGTTGCCGGTCTCGCTTCGGGCTATCTTGCACATAATAAATTCAATTTGTCAGAACATTTGGCGAAAAAAATAATGACCATTGTTCTGATTGTTTTCAACTGGCCGATTGCACTTTTGGTGATTTGGCGGATGCAGCTGGATGTTGAACTTATTTGGCTGCCAATAATCGGCGTTGCACTGATGCTGATAATGACAGCTATTTCTGCGGTGATATTTTCTTTTGGTAAATTGGATAGGAAAAGACGGCTAACACTCATCCTTGCAGGCGGACTTAGCAATCTTGCTTATACAGGTGGAGCATTTGTCTGCTACGCACTATTCGGCGAAGATGGCTTGGCTATGGCAAATATATACACCTTATTCTGGGTGCCGGTGGTTTGCCTTGTTTTCTTTCCCTTGTTAAAAATTAATGAACTGCGAGTAAATGACGGCATTCCCAAATTGAGTTTAACCGACATTTTGGATGCCAGATTTATCGCTATACCAGCGGTATTGACAGCTATAATTTTGAATCTGACTGGCGTTAAGCCGTTGGTTTTTGTGGAAAAATTTCATGTTATTGATATGTTTATTTACACCGCATCCATTCTGACTTTTTTTGCGATTGGTTTGCGAATAAAATTTTCCAGACTGAAAAGCTACGTAAACTTGTATTTTCTGATTGCTGCAGTAAAATTTGTATTAACGCCTGTTATTGCACTTTTGATGTTGTGGCTGCTTATGCTGACAGGTCAAAATTTGACTGACACAACTCAAAAGGTAATAATGGTTTTGTCAGCTACCCCATGTGCGGTTATTATGGTAACAATGAGCAATGTTTTCGATTTGGATGCTTCGCTGGGCAGTGCTCTTTGGGTGGCGATGATGGTGGTTTTTGCAGCTGTTGTTGTTCCTGTTATGTTTGTTATATTTGCTTAGAAGGGGTTGGTAATGGATTATGTAGTGATAATGGCTGGCGGAACCGGCAAAAGATTGTGGCCACTGAGTCGCAAAAAACGTCCCAAACAGGTTCTAAAAATTATTGACGGCCAAACGCTGCTTTGGAAATGCTTTCAGCGTCTAAAGCCGGTATTTGATGTAAAAAATATTATTATTCTTACTAATGCCGAATATGTAGATATTGTCCGCGAAAATCTGCCGGAATTGCCAGCTGAAAATGTCATAGCCGAACCCGCTGTGCGAGATACAGCCAGTGCTATTGGCCTGGCTGCAACGGTTTTGGCAAAGCGTGACAGCGAGGCAACAATGGCTGTGGTAACAGCTGACCAATTGATGGAGCCGGATGAGATATTCCAGACAGCAGTTAAAGATGCTCTGAAATTTGTAAATGACAATTCTGAAAGTTTGCTCACTTTTGGCGTTAAACCCAGCTTTGCGGATACTCAACTCGGCTACATAAAATGCGTTGATGCTCGCAAATATGCCGGCTGTGAAAATGAAATTTATTCAGTTGAGGCATTCAGGGAAAAACCAAACGAAGAAACCGCAAAAGAATATTTAGACAGCGAGCAATATTTCTGGAATGCGGGGATGTTTGTTTGGAGGGCTAAAACGATTCTGAATCACCTTGCAAAATTCCTGCCCGAATCAGTTGAGCCGCTTGCCAAAATATCCGCTGACTGGAATGGCCCGAATCGACAAAAAACACTTAATGAGTGGTTTGTGAAACTGCCGAAAATCAGCATAGATTATGCCGTTATGGAAAAAGCAGAAAAGGTTTTTGCTATAAAACTGGATTGCAAATGGTTTGATATGGGCTCTTTCGAAGCGATGACTGATATTGTTGATTGCGATGAAAATAACAATGTGGCTGCTGCCGGGAAAAATCAATTGCTCGACTGCAAAAACTCTATTTTTGTTACGGAAGATAATGAGCACTTAATCGCAGCTATTGGGCTTGATGATATGATTGTCGTCCATAGTCAAGATGCTACGCTAATATGCCGTCGTAATCAATCGCAGCGATTAAAGGAATTACTCGAATTGATAAAAAAACACGGTGGAGAAAAATTCCTGTAACAACTATGAACAACGAACTCATAACAATGAACAAATGATGAGATATTTAGCGATAGATTATGGCAATAGGCGAACGGGGCTTGCAATATGCGATGCTGAGGAGATTATCGCTTCACCGCTGGCCGTGCTGCAGAGCCAGAAAAATCTGCTTGAAAAAATAGTTGATATTATAAAATCTGAAAATGTCGGAGCTGTTGTGATTGGCCTGCCATTTAATATGGATGGCTCCGAAGGTTTTCAGGCAAAAATCGTTTTGAAATTCGCTAAACAATTAGAAAGTCATCTCCAAATCCCAATCCATTTTCAAGATGAAAGATTGAGTACTTTTGCAGCGAAAGAAAAAATGGCTGATGGTGATTATACGAAAAACAAAAAGAAAAAACGTCTTGATGCTGTAGCCGCTGCGCAAATACTTGAAGAATTTCTCGAGCAAAAAAAACAAAAATGAAAATACAAACAAAAAAAATACTGATTGCAATTCTATTTACCATTTTATTTATTAGCAGTGCAAGAGCAGAGCTGACAAAACAAATAGATGCGATTATAAATAGCCAATCGCAGAAAAAAGTGCAATTTTCTGTCAAAATTGTGGAAGCTGATTCCGGCAAAGCAGGATACAGCCATAATGCCAAAATGCCGTTAATCCCAGCTTCAAATATGAAAATAATCACTACCGCAGCAGCACTGAAATATCTCGGCGCAGATTACGAATACAAAACAAAAGTTGGTCTATGCGATGACACACTTGTCGTAACAGCAAGTGGAGACCCGTTGCTCGGTGATAAAGACACAGATGGAAAATATAATCGGCTGAACAATTGGATATTTGATGATATTGCAAAACTATTGAAGCAAAAAAAACAAACAGATATAAATGATATTATAATTGATAGCAGCGTATTCGACGACCAGCGGGTTCATCCGAGTTGGCCGAAAGACGAGCTGAATCGTTGGTATGCCTGCGAAATCAGCGGCTTAAATTACAATGGAAATTGTATAGAAATAACAACAAAAAATATTAATGGGAAAGTAGCTGTTTTTGTCGAGCCGCAAACAGATTTCGTGAAAATCATTAATCAAATCAGACCAATGCAAAATGGTAAAGGGGCGGTTGGGGCATATAGAAACAGCCAGCCCAATAAAATTACGCTGAAAGGCAAATGTAAAAAACAGCAGGGGCCATTTGCTGTTGCTATTGAAAGGCCATCTGCGTTTTTCGGTTTTTTGCTCGCAGAATATTTGGCAAAGGAAGGGATAGCTATAAAAGGCCGGCTTATAGAAAAACCAGTTGAAAATTGCAATATAAAACCGCTGACTGAATATAGAACTCCAATAGCCGATTGCCTGAATCGCTGTAATAAAGACAGCTTAGGGCTGGCTGCAGAAGCATTAGTAAAAACCATTGCTGCCAATGCTAATTCAGATAAGAAAAAAGGTGGTTGGGAAAAAGGCAGCCAAGTCATTTCACAATATTTATTAAATCTTGGCGTAAAAAAAGAGGAATTTTATATTGATGATGGAAGCGGCCTTAGCAGAAAAAATAAACTAACAACAAATGCAATGACAAAAGTTTTATTGGATGTTTATAAAAGCAGAGATTGGCAATTATACAAAAATTCTCTCGCTGTAGCTGGTGTTGACGGAACGATTAAAAAATATTTTAAGGAAGAAAAATATAAAGCAAAAATTTTCGCCAAAACCGGATATATCAGAGGTGTAAAATCTCTTTCAGGTGTATGCACGACTACAAAAGGTGATTACATATTTTCCATCATAACCAACAACGCTAACGGTCAGACACGAAAAGCAATCAACGATATAGCAAAAGCAATTATTGATAACAATAGATAGCCAATATAAAATCTGGTGTCTTGCGACGAGTTACGGACGACAAGCGACGAATTTACCATTCAGCTAAATCGCCGAGCAGTTCCTCAACAAGGTCTTTCATTGTTACTATTCCAACTGGTTTATCTCGTCCGGCATAATTGGCTTTGGTAACCAAGATAAATGGTTGGCTTTCATTTTTTACAAAATTTGTTGCATCAGTTACGCTTGTTTCTGAAGAAAGTTTTCGGATGGGCTTTATGAATTTGCGTAAATTTTCAAATGGTTCAGCTGAAATCAGCGTTTCGTAAATGTTAATAAAACCAATTATGTTCACAGCACTATTTTCATAAACGGGGAAACGAGTAAAACTGTATTTTTGAAGTTTCTTCAATAATTCGTTTCTATCAGAATTTATGTCCACCATAGAAACATCTCTGATGGGTATCATCACTGATTTTATATGGATATTGGAAATATCTACCAATCTATTTATAATGTCAGTTTGCGTTGTGCTTAAAAGGCCTTCTTCGTGAACTTCCTTAACAATTGCCTTGATATGAATTCGGTTTACATTTATCGCTGCTTGCGAAGCCGCAGATGAGCCGGTCAGCGAGGCAAATATGCGGGATAAATATCGAAGAAAAGGAACGATTCCAAGCCATGTAAAAAATTTATGAAATGCGAATAAAATCGGCGAAACAAACGGCATAATAAAGTCAGCACGATAAAAGAAAATGTTTTTAGGAATTACCTCTGAAAAAACAAATAACACAGGAGCGATAATCAACGTTGCAAGCAGTTCAGCTGTATGTTCTGCTTGCACATGCCTTAAAAGCATATAAGTTATAATGCTCGTCGCTGCGTAATGCGAAATATTTGTTCCCAGCAGCATCGAAAGAAGCATTGACGGCTGGTCGTGCAAACTCTTACTTAGAACGACCGACAAAAAATGTTTCTTTTCTACGCCGATACGCAAACGGAGCCGGCTAAGCTGGTACATTCCAGTTTCAGCACCGGAGAAAACAGCGGCAAGAACTACAAACGGTATTACTAAAGCTATTAACATCATTTGATTTATGGTTTTTTCGATATTGGTTCAAGGGTTATAATAAGAGTTATAATCCGCCTTTTTTGAACACGTTCGACCGTGAATTTCAGATTATTCAAATACGCAAAATCATTTTTCTGAGGTATTTTGCCAAGAAGAGCCGTTACCAGTCCGCCAATCGTGGCAAAACGGGCATTGGCAATATTAATACCGAAATCCTCAGCCATATCATGAATAGCGAGATTGCCCGACAGTCGATATTTTAATGGGCCAATCTGCTCAATGAGTTCTGTCTCATTGTTGGCTTCAATCGGGCCAAGCAGCTCTTCGGCAATATCCTCAAGACAAACCCAGCCAGCTATTCCACCATATTCATCAACAACTATCGCTGTGTCAGTGCCGGTCTTACGGAAAAATTCCAGTAAAGATTCGACTTTTTTTTGCTCTGGAATAAAATTAATTGGTTTGATAAGTTTATCCGGCGATGAATTGGGCTTGAGTAAAAGTTGACGAAGCCAAAGCATACCAATTATATTATCTTTGTTCTGAGAATATACAGGCAGTTTCGTTAAATTATTAGATAACATTATTTCACGTATCTTTTGGATTGGTTCTGTAATATCACAGGCAATCATATCTACACGCGACTTCATTACATGGCGAACTTTCAAAAAACCAAGTTCTACAATTTCACTTAGAAGTTTGTTTTCGTCAGCTGTAATTAAGCCGCGTTTTTTTGTCTGTTCAATCAG
>JAGLSG010000117.1 GCA_023135865.1 Planctomycetota bacterium
AGAAAATCTTAAAATGCTCTAAGGCAGGAAATACCCGAAGCGTGCCAAAACTGATGAAAATCCTTTTCGCTGTGGTTTACAACTGATTGCGATTATTGCCAAAACCGGCTCAAATTCGGCCTTTTTAGCAGCTTAAAACGTCTTTTTTGCCGCAAAACAGTTCAATTTTATGCCCAAAAGCGGCATTTTTTTGTTCACAGATAAACCTTTTTCAAACGGATTTCGTTTCACTTTTAATACGCTCTTTTTCCGCTGTTCGTAGAAGCCGTCTTTTTCGCCGGCTTTGGTTATAGCGGATAATAAAAATATCTTTGTAATCTAAATACTAAAATACTTTTCGGATGGGGTTTTACGAGTAACCCCTCATTCCTGTCCTTTTTTGCCCCTTTTTGCAGCAAACAGCTTCAAAACCTTAATCTTAAAGCGTTTCGGGGCAACCCACAATTTCTTCGTTCTAAAAACTAAAGAAATCAAACACAACAAAGAGCATGTTATGGCGTTTTTTGCTGCCGGTCAAGAAAAAAACGGTTAATCACCGGCCAATGCCGCTGGCCGATTTAAACGGCATTTTTTCGCTGAATCCGTAAAAATCTGGAAGAGAGCTGGGAAATAATGTATAATTTACGGAGTAACCAAACTTTTTTGGAATATATTTATTATTTTCTTTTTCAGGAGCGAATATGTCAGGGCATTCACACTGGGCTGGAATAAAACACAAAAAAGCGGCTAACGATTCCAAGCGCGGCAAAGTATGGAGTAAAGTTGCCAGAATGATAATCGTAGCAGCTAAGGCCGGCGGCGGCGACCCATCGGCGAATCTGTCTCTGCGTTACGCAATCGATAAAGGCAAGGCGGCCAATATGCCAAAAGACACCATCGAAAAGGCAATCAAAAAAGGCACTGGCGAACTTGGAGCTGTCAATTTTGAAGAGGTGCTTTATGAGGGCTATGCGCCGGGTGGAATTGCCATAATGGTTGAAGCTCTCACGGATAAACGCACGAGAACGGGGCCTGAAGTTAAGAAAATTTTTGAAAAATATGGCGGCTCGCTTGGCACAAGTGGCTGTGTTAATTATATGTTCGATAAAAAAGGCCTTATTACCGTTGAAACTTCCAAGGCCGGCGAAGAAGAGCTGATGGATATTGTCTTAAATGCCGGTGCTGATGATATACAAACCGAGGATGACATTTACGAGATTACTTGTCAGCCGCAGGCGTACGAAGCATTAAAAAAAGCCCTTGAGGAAAACAATATCCCAATTCAGGTGGCTGAAATATCGATGCTCCCGCAAAACACCGTGCCGGTCAGTGATGCCGAGAGGGCTCGCAAAATAATTGCGATGATGGAGACCTTTGAAGACCACGAGGATGTCCAAAACGTCTATGCCAATTTCGATATACCTGAAGAGTTTATGGGTTTATAGCCATAAGAGCGTTCTGGTAAAAGCATTGCTATTGTCATTGCGAAGGAGCCGAAAGTGACTGTGGCAATCTCGATTCTTGAGCTTTGAGATTGCTTCGCTGTGCTCGCAATGACCTGATTGGGCATTTTTTCGACCAAATACAATGAACTATTCGCAGAGTTGCTTGATTTTTTGTTTTGCCTTTTCGTAATTTCTTTTGTCCAGCCGGCTGATAATTTCCTGTTGCGGATACATTATTTCAAATTGCCTGCTGTAGCTGTCTTCAATTTCGATTGCCTTTTTATATTGTTGGCAAGCGGTTTCGGGTTTGCCGAGTTTTTCAGCGGTTCTCGCAAGCATAATTCTTAATTGAGCGTGACCGGGATATTTTTCAACTGCTATTGAACCAGCTTCAAATGCTTTGTCCAGCCAGCGATTTTTATTTTGCGGCTCGGCGCCAGCGAGAAGTTCATAAACATTGGCCAGCTTTTCATAATTTTTGAAATCAGCTTTATTTCTTTCAATGGCAATTAGTAAATACTTTTCGGCCTGCATCAATAAATCTGTTTTATTTGTTCGTGTTTGCTCGTATTGCTGCAGATAGAATTTGCCGTTTAATGCCGCCGCTGCCGGACTTAGCCGGTCATATTGGTTTGCCTCGTCGAGATATTTATGAGCCAGGTCTAAGCTGCCTGTTTTCATTGATTCGCTAATTTTTGCAGATGCCCTGATTGGCGGAATGAAACAGTAATTAAAATATGCAAAAACTATTATTATTGCAAAAGCAGCTACTGTTATTTTTATAAATTTACCAAATTGTATTTTTGTTTGTGTTTGAGCATTTTGGTTTTTAACTGCTGCGAGCATAGCTGCTATTATTGCAAAAAGTGTGGTAGTTACTGCTCGCTCGAAAATCGCAAAATCTATAAGGTTATGAATTATCACACTCAAAACGCCGCAAAAAAGAACTGCTGTAATGACTGTTTTACGTTTTCCGTTTTCAGTTTCTCGTTTTACTGGTTGAGCCGTTAAAAGCAGTAAACCAATAACAAATATGGCAACCGGCATTATGTATAGAATTATTGCTACGGCATTTTGTTCTCCGGTGGAACCGCCCGATGACATATTCAATACCGCCGGCCGAATGAGCAGCATTGCAATTGAGATTGCTGCCACAAAGAAGCTCGCCATTTTAGCAAACGAAGGTTTGTCTTTTTCGTTTTGTATTGAGTTTTCTCTTTTTGCAAAGCTCGCCATTTGCAGCGGCGCAAAAATAATGAACAGAAAACC
>JAGLSG010000118.1 GCA_023135865.1 Planctomycetota bacterium
TAGTATCACTGTACAAAGTAAATCTGTCGTTAAAGATGGATTGTCCTGTCCGGTGATACTCAATGCTCGGTGTTTCTTCAAGCTGGTCGGCAAAATTATTTATCCTTGTCTTTCCAAGAATTGACAACGCCCAGTTCTTTTCTATTCGTTTCAAGTGAATATAAGTTTCCCTGTTTTCGCCCGAATCAAATTCTCTGCGGTAGAAACTCTCAAGGAAGTTTTCATCGGACTCATAATTAACCGCTGTGGTAAGCTGCCAGTTGTACGGCAGGAATTGTCTGTGCTGCCAGCTGAATCTTCCGCGAATCTCTTCGCTGTGTTTAATATCTTTTCTTGTACTATCTCTTCCGAGCCGGTCTTCGCCTTTGTCCCGCAGGGCGTATCCAAGCAGCCGTCCGAAATAATTTTCTCTTTCATATATAATTTCCGCACCACCACCAAAGCCGCGTTTGCTGTAGTAATCAGCCATAAGTGTACTATCAGTACCATCTGGCTCTTTCAATCCGAGCAGACGAGACAAATGCCATCGGCTTTCAAATATCGTTCCCAGTCGTCCATCGTATCCGGTTCGCAAGCTCTTAATTGGAATGTCAGGTATTACAATATTGCTTCGCATAAACGGCCAATAGAATACGGTTCTTTTGCCGGCCTTGAGTTTAACATCGCTCATTTGAATATCAAAGCTGCTGTTGGAGAGCTTTTTCATTTGAGCATCGACAGTTGTCGTATCGGTAATTGTAACATTTGATGCGGTCATTGAAAGTTGCGGCTGATAGAATTCACTGCTTGTTAACACGATATTATCAGCGGCGAATTTATTTTCTTCAAGCTGCCTTAGTTTTGCCGCCCGCACATAAATCGGAATTTCTCTTTGCGCATCATAACTTCTCATTACTACATTTATTGCAAGTGCTTTTTTTCGCTGGAAGTCATAATACATTTCGTCAGAGCGAATCGTTCTTTGGCCTTCGGTCATTACAACATCGCCGGAAAGATAAATCGCTCCTATCGGGTTGCCCCCAAAACCGCCGTCTTCCTGGGATTTATTATTTGAATAAAACAGCACAGCATTGTCGGCCTGCAATTCGAGAAGACCGCCCTGCTCATTTGTTTTCTGCCAGAGATAAAATCTTCCAATCACCGTAGCGATATTTGTCTGGTCAGCCATTTGCGCAGCTTCTATTTTTGGTGCAACTTCGCCAACTGGTGCGATGTTAATCGGATACCTGAATTTTGGTTTTTTTGGCTGAGGCATAGTTGCCATTTGTTGTTTTTTTGCTTTTGATTTTGGTGCAAATATTTTCGAGAACAATCCCGGCTTTCTCGGTGCAGTAGTTTTTTTCGCAGCGGCTTTTTCTACAGCATAATATTTTCCGTCTTTCTTTTTTAATGCGAATTTTTTATCAGCTGTTTTTGCCCTTGCCATTTGAACTTCTTTTTGTTTTTCTGCTGCGGTTTTTGGAACAACGGCTGCGGGCTGAACGACAAAAACAGGGCCGGTTTCAATATTTGAAATTGCGGCAAATGCTTCTTCGTAAATTTGCAACTGGCGAACGTCAGCAATTTTTCTTTCATCGGCCGTCACAAAAACTTCGCCACTCACATCAAATTGCAAAACCACTATTTTATTTTCTTCAACGATGACTTCAAACAAATCAGTTGTTCTCGCTGCTCTGTTTTTTTTCGTTGAAACTTTTCCTTTTAGATAGACATTCGCTTTGTAATCAACGCTGACTTTTCCTCGAAATTCATTTGTTACACTTTCGAGCCAAACAACTGCCTGTTCACTTGAGAACTGATTTGCACCAACGGACATTTTTACATTGTCCTGCAGAACAAGGATATGTTCGCCGGTGTTTAATTGATAGCTTGTAAATTGCTTTGCGTTGAGATGCAGGTCCTGCCCCACAAACGGCTGTGCCTGCTTGCCATCGATAGCCATCGCAGCTGCATTCAGCAGTAGAGCCGCCATTAGAACAGCTGTTATAGCTAACGTTTTTTTCCTTTTTATATCCACTTTCGCATCCTGCATATATGACAATGGCAGCATCAACGCACAATTTCACGAGATTATATCTTTTCTTCCCAACAAAGCCAGCAAAAATCGCATATAATTGGTAGTTGACAACATATTGCCAATAATTGAAGATAGATAACTACAATATGCGTACAAAATATCAAAATTCGGTAATATCGGCTTACTACGATAATCTTGACACAATAATGCTCGGCAAGCTCAGCGAGTTAGTAACGGAGTTGTATCTCGCAGAGACAAAGAAAAAAAGCGAGCAGCTTTGGCAGCGAGTTCATAAAGCGATGTTAAAGCTAAAAATTAAGCCGGCTATTATTGAGCATATTATGACCAAACATAGTGTTGAGATTCTCGCCAAGAATCTTCAGGACTGGCTGGCCGTCAAAAAAAATCCCGCTCCTAACAGGAGAAAATAATGACCGAAAAATACGATGTTCCTGCCAAAGTGTATCCAACCGAAAATCTCGGCAAGCTGAGCATTCTTAATATGCTGGACTACTTCGAAAAACGAGGGGCAATGCGTGTTTCGGATTTGCACATCAAGGTCGGCGTAGCCCCTGCTTATCGAATCGATGGTGAATTGGTAAAATTAAATGGGCCAAGAGTAACACCGGAAATGGCCGCTCAACTTATCTATCCGCTTCTTACTGAAGCAAACCTTAAAAAATTTCAAGACCGGCACACCGTAGACAGTTCCTACCGCATCGGCTCGCTTCAGTTTCGGATAAATGTTTTTAAGGAAAACGACGGCATATGCGCAGCCATCAGGGCGCTATCTTTGGACATACCGAAAATAGAGGACATTGGTTTTCCCAACAATGTTTGGGAAGACATCATCAACCGCAAGCACGGCCTTGTTCTAATTACGGGAATTACCGGAGCCGGCAAATCCACAACTATCGCCTCGCTCATCGACCGGATAAGCCAAAAACATGCCAGCCGTATTATCACTTTGGAAGACCCTATCGAATATATCTATCAACAGAAACATTCCATTGTTTCTCAGCGTGAGATTGGCAGAGACGTTCATTCTTTTGTTGACGGCCTTCGCTCAATATTGCGTGAAGACCCCGACATAATATTTGTCGGCGAAATGCGTGACCCTGAGACGATAGCCATGACACTTATGGCTGCCGAGACCGGCCACCTGGTTTTCTCCACTCTTCACACGAGAAATACAATCGGAACGATTACGCGAATCCTGGATTATTTCCCAGCTGCCCGACAGAATGAAGTTCAGAATCAGCTTTCACTTGGCCTGGCCTACGTTATTAGTCAGAAGCTAATTCCGAGAAAGGACGGCAAAGGCCGCCTTATTGCAATGGAGATACTCAACAACAACTTTGCCTGTGCGAATCTGATGCGTACCGGCAAAATAGAGCAGATTTATTCACAACTGCAAACCAAAACAGGGAACAGGGAGAACGAAAAAATGCTGACAATGGAAAGGCATCTCGCCACACTGGTAAAAGCAGGCAAGGTTGATTTGCTTGAAGCTCAGAAATGGGCTAATAATGTCAGCAGTTTTGTTGACGCAATGAAGCATTCTGATTGATATATTATGACCATCCAGTTTTACTGTCCCAACTGCGAATCGATAATTGGCTTTGACAGCCGGCACATCGGCAAGCGTGCCCGCTGCACAACCTGCGGACAGATTTTTATAATCCCCTCGAAAGATTTTGAAAAACCGCAAAAAGTCAAGCCGACTCCTCAGCCCAAAGGTGAACCTTTGCCGGGTTTTTACCGCGCTGTATTTATTGACAGCTGGAAAATTTTTATCGACCCGCAAAATGTAACCACACTGGTATTTGTTATTGCAGCAGTATGCTTCAAATTTTTTCTATCAAGAGCTGCATGTTGCATGAACTATATTTCATTTGTGATTGTCTGGGGCTGGCTGCTGGGATTTTACCTTAACATTATCCACGATACGGCTTTCGGCATAGATAAGCTGCCGGAGATTTACCTCGGAACGAGCATTACCTTCTT
>JAGLSG010000119.1 GCA_023135865.1 Planctomycetota bacterium
GCTTCGGAAAGAGTTTTTGCGGTGATGGATGAGCCGTGCGAAGTTGAAAAGCCAAATGCTGTTGAGCTTATGCCTCTTAAAAACAAAATAGAATTTCGTAATGTCGTTTTTACATATCCTGGTAGCGATGAGCCGGTTTTGAAAGGAATCAATCTTACTGTTGAAGCGGGTCATACAGTAGCAGTAGTTGGTCCCAATGGCTCAGGTAAAACTACACTGGTAAATCTGCTTCCAAGATTCTACGATGTTGATAGCGGAGCTATCTTAATTGATGGCCAGGATGTGCGAGATGCAACGTTAGAAAGCTTGAGAGGCCAGATGGGACTGGTTACACAAAAGGTGGCTACTTTTAATGATACGGTGGCAGCTAATATAGGTTACGGGAAGAAAAATGCAACCTTAGCTGAAATTGTTGACGCAGCTAAACGTTCCTTTGCTCATGAATTTATAGAACCCCTCCCAGATGGCTATTCATCGATGATAGGAGAGAACGATTCGGGATTTAGTGGTGGCCAGTTACAGCGAATGGTTATTGCAAGGGCTATTTTAAAAAACCCATCAATTTTAATATTTGATGAGGCAACCAGCCAGGTAGATGCTAATAGCGAAGCAAAAATTCATAAAGCTGTGTCGGAATTAATACATGACAGAACCTGTTTCTTAATTGCGCACAGATTCAGCACCGTAATATCGGCTGATGTAATAGTTGTGATGGATAACGGGCGAATAGTTGCACAAGGTAAACATGCTGAACTTATTAAAACCTGTTCATTATATCAAAGTTTGTACGAGACGCAGTTGATAAGTGCTGAGTCAGAATAGCACTGTGGTCAAATTTAATTGATACCGTTAGAATCTTGAGGTAGAAAAGGCAATTAAAAAGTGCGGATAGCTTTTGATTTTAACCCTGTTGTTTTGAATAAATTTTCCGGCTTTTATTCTTTTGGAACTGGCCTGCTTAAGGGCTTTAGCACGCTTTCTGATAGCCCTGAATTTTTGCTTTTTCATTCACGCCGTTTCCATCGCCAGAGCCAGGAAGCAATGGCTATGTTTTCTGATATTGGAGAACTTAAACCAACTTCTCTTAAAATGCGATGGCTGGAAAATTTCTGGAAGTACAGCAATTATCCCAAATTAGAAAGTTTGGTAGGTGATTTTGATATTTATCATAGCTTGCACCATTTAATGCCGCCAACCAGGGGCAAGCCACGAATTCTAACAGTTCATGATTTGCGAAGATACAAATTGCCACAATTCTATAAAAAATCAAAACTCAATAGATTTGAAGAGGCGATAAAAAGGGCTGACCATTTTATCGCGGTTTCAAATTCCACAAAAAATGATTTATGTGAATTCTTTGAAATACCGGAGAAAAAAATTGATGTGGTACATCTGGCAGCAGGTAGTGATTTTGAATTGGTGGATGAATCAAAAAAAATAGAAATTAAAAAACAGCTGTCCGCAAAATTCGGTATCGAATTGAATAATTATCTTATAACTTTTTCGTCGCCGGATAAACGCAAGAACATTAAGCGCGTCATAGATGCTTTTATTTCTTTGCGGGGCAAAATTCCTGATGGCTTTAAGTTGGTTGTTGTTGGCAGTTTACCAAAGAATGATGAGCAGTATGGGGAAATTGATTTCGATAAAATTTGTAACAATGTTATTTTTGCAGGCCAGCAGGAGAATATAAAAGATTTATTTGTTTGTGCTGACGGCCTTATTTTTGCAAGTATTTACGAAGGTTTTGGCGTGCCGATTGTGGAGGCCTTTGCCAGTGGCACTGCTGTAATAACTTCAAATATATCTTCAATGCCTGAGGTAGCTGGTGAGGCAGCTTTATATGTTGAGCCATATAGCGTTGAATCAATAGCTGATGCGATTTGCAGATTGTGTCGTGAAACTGATTTGCGAGATAAACTTGTTGCCAGTGGCTTTGAGAGATTGAAACAGTTTAGTTGGGGTAAAAGTGCCGAAAAAACATTAGCTATTTATAATAAACTTTTATAAATTTCTATGCTTGTGCAGTATGGCTAATTTGTTGTTTGCTGTTCTTTTGTAAGCCAGAACATTCCACATGCGGATTATTGAATATTTATAATGAGAGAAGTTCTTTTCTAACCATGATTGAGTTGATATGCGTATCAGCGTATTTTATATAACCTTTGGATTCAAGAAAATCACACATTTCCACTCTTTTTATCTGTGTTGAAAAATCCAAAGTTTCAACGCATATAACTTTAGGATAATTGCAGTCATAATCGATTGATTTAAGAATTATTTCGTCGGTACCTTCTGCATCTAATGATAAAAAATCAGGGAAAATATTATTCGCATATCTTTCTATAACATATCCTAATGGCTCAACCTTGATTTGTTTTATTTCTTTTATATGATACCCTTGTTTTTTGTAGTTTTTTGTCTCCTTCAGTGAGAAAGTATTGAGCGTGCGATTATTAATAATATAGAAATCAAGTGTTTCCTGTTTATCTGATATTCCAATATTCAGGTTGATGTCTTTCTTTCTAGACTTTTTAAGTTTTTCGAATAGAAACATATCTGGCTCTATATTAATACCTCTTGAGCCGGACGCATAAAAAATTGCGGTATTACTGTATCTGAAGGGCAGATGGGCTCCAATATCGATATATGATGGGTTTTTAATCTTTAAATAATTTTTAAAAAGGAACTTTATGATTAAATCTTCACCACATTGCGAATATGATATTTGCTTATACGCAATCCGAGGAAAGATTTTACTTAAAAACCTGTTAATCTTATGAATTAAACTCATTTATATCACCCTATAATAAACATTATTTTGTAAACCAGAACATTCCACAAGCGAATTTGTTATTTTTTACTGATACAGGGTCAACGTTTTCAACAAATCTTTTCTGGTCGTCATAGGCGCTGAACTCGACAAGTTTTAAATCTGAAAAGTATTCAAGTATCTGGTTAGGCGAATGTATTCTGTGAGCATTAAAACATAATTTTGGTTTGCCTACTGGAAGTGAGAAATATAAATTGCCTTCTTTAGCCAGACAGCGAGCAAGTTCAGCTGCGGCTTGCTTTGTTCCGAGAGGGTTTAGTGGGTCGCCATACCTACCCAATCCAATGTGTTCTGCGACATGAAGACAGGAAATAGATTGCAGCGTAGAATTCTCGTAAGGCATTTCGAGAATGCTGCCTTTGATGCTCTTAAAGTTTTTTAAGTATGGTGCATCGAGTGGGCGTATATCAACAAATTCTACATTGGTTATAGAAGTAAGGTATCCGACGAAATCAGCTTTTGAGCCCACATCAATATGTCGCTCGGTTTTGGAGTTGTATATTTTTGTGAAAGCCCAGATGTCCTGATAGAAATAATGACTGCCAGGTGAAAAGTTCGATACATTGTCGAAAAGACATGGATATGTGTCTTTGAGCTGGATAGGTTCAGCACCTTCCATTTTACGATAGGACAGCCAATCTTTTATAAATTTGCCATATTGACGAAGACCAGAGAAAATATTTGTTTTTATCAATGGCCGTTTCCATCTTTTAATTATTTTTCTCATCTCCGGAACCTTTACTATCAAACTATTGTCTATAAAATACTACAGACAATCTAAAAATTTTAGTTTCCAATATTTTTCATTATACTCTCGTTTGTGTAGATAGACAGTTATCCCAGAACATTTGAGCGCATAGTACAGGTGAGTGGTTCTTTCTTACTGCATTCATCCCATTTAGTGCCATATCAGCGAAAAGTTTTTTATTTTTGGCAACTTGTAACAAAATCGAAGATGTTTTGCCAAAATCTTTCAGGCAGATATATTCCTTGTTTTCGCAGGCATCAATGTTTTCAAATGCTAATTCTGTGCCTATTGCTAATAAGCCTGATGCCATAGCATTTAAGACTTTTCCTTTAGTCCCGCTGCCAACAGCAATAGGAAACAACTGAATGTTATGTTTACTTAATTCTTCATAATAATTGTCTGCCCATTCCAGATGGTTGATTTCAAAGCCTGCAGAAGTCATTTCTTTTATAATGGGCCCATATTTGGAACCCAAAAAGGTAAACTTATACCATTTGCTTAGTTCTTTTCTTTTGTCTAATTCTAATAAAGAATGGATCATTCTGTCTAATATGGTTCCGACATAGGTAGGATTCCAACCACCTGAGATTAGAACAGAAATTTTTGATTTGATGGTATTAAGTGGCTGCAACACTGTCCGACAGCCACTAATCGGATGGCGTGTCCAAAATGCTTGTCCTTTAGTTTTTGTTACTTCATTGTATTTAATTACATCATTTTCTCCGACAAAGTGTATTTTAACTTTAGTATGAGACCATTGTTTTTCGAGATTTACATTTTTGATCAAATGCTTAACTTCCCTTGCCAGTTTGTCAGAAGTCTGCCAATTACCACCTCTAATATACCTTTCTGAATGAAGTGTGACTGAATCAGGAGCTGTAACAATTATGTTTTGGCAATTTAGTCTTTTGGCCCAAGTGATTAGCCATAAAGGATATAACCAGATGGCATCATAGTTGTTTTTATTAACCGCTTTTAGTATTTTCCTATTAGCATAGAATCTGACCACTCCACGAGGTAATTTGTTTATGTATATACTGCGTAATTTTTGTTTCCACTTAGGATATGGTTTAATCTCAATAATATTATTTAGCGGAAGTTGGCTTATATCGTTCAAGCATGTGTTTTTGTGGACTGTTTTTGTTATGCCATAATAGTATAAAT
The DNA here is from genome assembly GCA_023135865.1 of Planctomycetota bacterium. GTDB lineage: Bacteria > Planctomycetota > Phycisphaerae > Sedimentisphaerales > Anaerobacaceae > JAGLSG01. The sequence goes on from JAGLSG010000119.1 coordinate 4,746, forward strand.
CGACTTCGTAGTTGCTTGGTTTATACTTCAATAGTTGATAGGGCAATGACATTGGAGCACCTATATTGTATCGAGAAGGAGGAAAGGCGGAAATAAAAGCTATTTTCATATATTAAATCCTTATTTGGAATAATATCAGCATTTTTCAGGGTACTATAAGTATTTCAATAGATAACTTATAATTTTCCTCTGAAAATATTAGACAGATATAATTTGAATCCTCGCTTAATAGGACGACGAAAACGCCTGGTAAAATACCGTCGAATAATCCAGAAAATAATTATTAACCGCTCAGTTAATCCGAGATTATAGTTGTATTTAAAAACCACTTTTACCATGTTAATCATTTGATGAATGAAACCAAAGTATAAGTTGTTTTTAGGAAGATATAAATCTTCTACCATTTTTTCAGTATTTCTTAAATTAACTCCGCTAACAAATAATCCCTGTTCTGTTTTTGCTATCTCGCCATTTAAAGCCATATAGAACACGAAGACGTGATCTTCTCCGAAAGTATTCTTAAATATATACTTTTTTGCGATATTTGTTCGCATTAAACCATAATATTCCGTGTTTCTATGCTGGTTGACTAATATTTTTTTTAAGCCTTGAATTCTATCTAACCCTAACGTTTCCATATCGGATTTCCACAAGAATGTAGACATAGTGTTAGGGTCTGTTACAATAGCTTCGCTGTAGCACAATACGGTGTTGTTGGTCAGTTTTTCCAAGCACTTTTCGATATAGCTTTCTTTCCACTCGTCATCATCTGCTATCCACGCAAAGTATTCTCCAGTTGCTTTTTCGAGTACGAACTTAAAATTGAAAGCTGCACCTTCGTTTTTTTCCTGACGATAGTATTTTACTCTGGCATCTTTGTCTGCAAATTCTCTGACAACATCCTGTGTTTCTCTTCCCGGCGAACAATTATCCGAGACAATTATCTCAAGATTTTTATAGTTTTGGCTGGTAACGCATTTGAGTGTCTGCCTTAGGCCATCAGGACGATTGTATGTTGGTATCCCAACAGACACTAACGGCTGATTAGTGGATGTATTCATACTTATTTAATCCTTTTAAGATAACCATCAGGTGCAACAGTAATGAGCAGTTTATTTTGAATGCTTTTATCGATAACAAATTCATCATGTGTTTTTAAAAATTCATAAGCAGCTGTTTTAGGATTATTGCCCTTGCCCCACGGTCTGTCAGGAAAAGATTCGGCCGGCAAATCTTCTACGATAGTATCAAAAACTACACAGTAACTTTCTTTCGAAACGAGAGGGGCATAAAGCTCAAGTTCTTTTAATACATGCGAATGGGTATGGTTGGAGTCCAGCACTACCAATATTTTGTTATAGTTTTTTGCGTAATCTTTGACTTTTGCAGCCATTTCATCAGAGATAGAAGACCCTTCAAACATCGTGATGCGCTTAAACATGGGATGTTTCTCTATTTCAATGCGGTTGTGCTCGCGGATTTCGATATCTATCCCTAAAACCTGACCTTTACCAATCAATTCGAGAAGGGATGCGTACATAATAATAGAACCGCCATGAGCGATTCCGGTTTCTATAATTAAGTCCGGCTTTACTTCCCAGATTATTTCCTGCATGGCAATCATATCCTGTGGGTATTGTATGATTGGCCGTCCCATCCATGAAAAATTATATGAATACTGCGATTTTAATGTTTCATCAGCAAACAATTTAGCAGAATCCTGAAGAGATTTATTTTTCGCATTATTTGCTATTCGTTTTGTACACTGCTGTTTAAATTCAAGAATTTTATCCATCGTTATCATCCTAAAAAAATATAGTAAAGAACTACGGGTTTACACCCGTAGAATTGCGACAGAGTATTAAATCTATTTGTATTGACGATATTTTTAATTTCCTCTGAGTAATTTTCATTCATAATTAGAATGTCATTACAATTAATGTTATAAAGTATAAGTGTTCAAGACTGTCATTTTTGCATAATGGACAATTCATAGATTAGTCTCTTTGATCAATTTTAATTTATCAATGCTACCCCAAAATGCCATAGGTTCAAAATCAGAATAAGGATAATACCCTAAATTCAGGGCGATATTTTTCTTTTTTTCATTCAAATAATTCTCAACCAGTTTTTTAATTGTAATACCTTCTCCGCTGCAGCAGTTTATAATTCCAGTAATCTTTTTTTGTGTTGCAATATTCACAATATATTCAGCCACCTTTTTAACCGGTAAATAGTCACGGATCTGTTCTCCACCGGACATATTGAACTCGGCCTGGTTGTCATCCAAAGCACGTTTGAGTTGCGAAAGTATAGAGTAAGGGCTTTGTCCTTCACCATACATATAGAATAATCGCACCCATTTCAAATCAAATTCGCATTTTTTTTGAAGCTGCTGGAGAAACTTCCTTAGTGTATCCTTAGCTAAAGAATAGGGATTATTAGGTTTTGTTTCCATGTCTTCAGTTAACACACCGTTCTGCATGCCATATTCGAAACAGGTGCCAGTTACAACCATATCTTTAAGCCCGTGTTCGACTATATTTTTAAGAAACATGTAATTAGAAAAGAGATTTTTTTCCAGATGAAATAATTTGTTATAATTAGGCAAACCCTCCCATGATAGATGAATGAGATGGTCAGGCTCATGAAAAAACCGAAAAAGATTCTCCTCGCTCTCATTAAAATCGAATGGAATATATTGCACTTGTGAAAACCATTCGCAACGCTTGGCCTTCTCGATATCCTTGGATGTTGCTACAATCTCATAACCACGTTTTAGCAACTCACTAACTATGTGATTCCCAATGAAACCAGTTGCACCTGTTACTAAAAATTTCATTTTCCAGCTTTCATATGTCAAAAAATTTCCAACTCAGGAATTAGAACAACAAATTTACAACTCCAACTGGAGACATAAGAAAGCTGCTCTATTATCTCATCTTTGATATTCCATGGAAATATAATTATGTAGTCAGGGTGTTGTTCCCCAAGCATGTCCTCGGAAACTATTGGAATATGACTGCCGGGCAGGTATTTATTCTGCTTATGTGGGGACGTATCTACTACGAACTCGATAAAGTCATTTTTTATTCCACAATAATTTAACAATGTGTTGCCCTTGGCAGCAGCTCCATAAGCTGCAATTTTTTTGCCATGCTTTTTTTGCTGAATCAGAAACTCAAGAAAACTGTATTTTATGTCATCCACCTTTTTCTGGAAGCACTTGTAAATATTTAATTTGTCGAGTCCGAAATCGCATTCTTCTTTTAGGATTGACGAAACATTAGAAGAAATTTTAATTTTAGCATTGTCTTCGTGTTTTGCATAAATTCTCAACGAACCGCCATGAGTAGGCAATTGTTCCACATCGTAAATGGTCAGAAGATGAGCTTTAAATATCTTTGTTAAAGCCAGCAGGGAAAGATATGAAAAATGTTCATGGTAGATAGTGTCGAACTGGTTGAATTTTATCAGATTTAACAAATGAGGGAATTCCATTGTTATGGTACCCTGCGATTTTAATGCTATCCTTAATCC
>JAGLSG010000012.1 GCA_023135865.1 Planctomycetota bacterium
GGATATAAACAGCAAGAAATGGAACCAACAATCCACTAGAGTATTCATCGCTTCGCTGCCAAATATTTATGAGTTCCACTAAATTGGGCCAGTAAGACCAAATGAAAGCCATTAAAACCAAGCTGGCTGCTAACCACGGCAAGACACTTATTTTAGGTGATTTTGCCCAGTTTGGTAATTTTCCATTTACTTTATCAAGCTGCGATTGCAATACTTGCTGTAATCTACCCGTATTATTTTTTACAACATCCAATACCCTGCCAGCCAAATTTATCAATATCCCGTCTGGCTTAAACGGTATGGACTTTGCCTCCACGATGGTATGACTTCGCACAACAGCCCGGTAATCAATTACAGATTGTCGGATTTCACAGTTTCCCCCGACCTGGGCACTATCCCAAAGAACGCTATTTTCTATAAGCGTATTATTGCCAATACTTACGCCTCGTCCGATTACCGTAGGGCCAAAAATGACAGCTTCTTTTGAAATAACAGCTTCATCCATAATTACAACCGGCCCATAAATTCGAGCGCCGTGGTCAACCTTTGCACTGTTGGCCAGCCAGATGTTTTTTGAGCCGTTTATTTTTTTATGAAGTAAACTTATATCTGAATCGCAGCCGTTCTGAAGATAATTCGTAATTGCAGAAAGATATTCAAATCGATTCCGAAAACCTCCAAGCGGCTCCATTAGCGTTGCAGCGTGTATGGTCTTGCCACCTCGCAGCATAGCGGGAATTAAACCTTCTTTAATATCACAATAACCTTCGTTTGGTATATATTCCAGAACAGAGGCATGGCAAATATAAATATCTGATACACGGTTTCCCGAATCACCATTTCCAACGTCCGGCTTGAGCATAACTGTTAAATCAGATTTGCCGGCCTGGTGAGTTCGTATCAACATATCAACATTTGGCGGCAACAAAATTGTGGCTGGAAACACCAGGAATAATTCATCTTTATCACCATTAGAAGCATCACGGATACATCCGGCAGTTCCGACAGGCAATGGTTCATCAAGGAACTTTAATTGCATTGCACTCGTTGTTGTGATGGATTTTTTCAGTAGTAAAGTGTCACCATTGGAACAAATTGTAACTTGCTTTATGCCCTGATGGGACAAATGGCGCAGCAGATGTTCAATAGCCGGCCGGCCAGCTACCGGCCACAGTGCTGTAGGCAAACACGAAGCCAGTGGACATCGACCGAAATCACGACTCCCCGCCAGTATAATAGCTTTGATATTTTGCTTATTTTTATGATTTTTATGCATTTGTATTTTTTGTAAGGCTTTTGCAATGCTGTATGGATCGTCCCAAAACCGTTTCTGCCACCCGGTTAATTGGTGTTTGCCTTTTGCTTTTGAGACAAAACTTTACCCAGCTTACAAAATGATTTATCGTTGCAGAACTGCAGAAGGTTTTAGCACTGGTTCTTTGATGGTCATGAATCATTTTGCTCTCAGGACAATACAGAACATTCCATCCTCTTTTTTTAGCAAAGTAACAAAGGTCAACATCTTCAAAATAAAGTTTGTAGCAGGTGTCAAATAATTCTTGTCCACTAAATGCAGACCTTCGAATACCCATTGCAGCACCTAATATCCAGTCGACACTGAGCAATTGGTTAAAATCACAGTCCTTCATGAGATGATAATCGTTTACTTTTTTTCTCCTCGGTATTGGAAGCCGCCTACAAGCTACTGTACGCCAACTATAAAACCGTCTTGCAGAAAATTGAGGTGAGCCATCGGGGTTCAACAAGCAAGGGCCTACTATGGCAGCTTTCGGAAATTTTCCAAACATCTGAACAAGTGTTTCTAAACTACCGGGCAAAACAATAACATCAGGATTTAAAACAACAAATATGGAACTGTCTGTTTGTGCATACACTGTATTGTTACCGCCTGCGAAGCCTATGTTCTTTTGGAGCCGGATAAGCTTTACCCACGGGTAATCCTTGGCCACCATATCGGCAGAACCATCTGATGAACTGTTATCCACGACAACTGTCTGCCAGGTAGTCGGTAAAACCAGACTGTTTATCTGATTAAGGCAGCGGTCAAGCAGATTTTTCTGACAGTAGCTGACAATAGAGATAGTAACATAACTCATTTTCTGACTCTCTGCATTTTTTGCTCGGCTAATTCACTAAGAAATGCCTCAACAACTCGAATGATTTTTTGACCGACTTGTTCTTTAGCAGGCACGAAGTTTTTGGCTTGTTGAAGCTTATCCGGCAATTCAGAAACCTCGTAAGCCGCCAGTATTTTGCCCTCGGTCTCCAATTGTTTAGCTGTATTGAACTGATGGTCATTGTCAACCTCTCCAAGCTCAGCACATCGTGGAACAACAATGATCGGCTTGCACTGTATAACCGTCTCTATTATTGTCCCCACACCTGCGTGGGATATTACCAGACGGGCTTTAGAGATAAGGTCACTGAACTCGTTTGGTGAGCAAAAATCCATAATCTTCATATGCTTGGGTATATATTTACCATTACCGACCTGAGCAATTACTCCTTCGTTAATAACGCTCCTGCCAACCAGCTCATCGACTGCTTTTACCAAACGGTCATAACCTTCTCTCCAAGTGCCAACAGTTAGAAATATCAAAACAATCTTCCCAGATATTTTGCCTTTGGAAAATACTTAAGTAATCCCGGCCACTGCACTATGAACAAATCTGAAAACGGATATAGAAATCGAGCCGTCAGTGTGGGCCGCTTTATGCGGGCCATACTCTCGATGAATATTAGTTTTGCTCCAAGTAATTTTGCAAACACACAAAAGAATACCACTATCCCAGCCCCTGTGGAAATCACCACATTCGGCCTCTCCACAAGAACAACATAAAATGATAAAACTACACCAACAACCCAAGACAAAGGGCTGTGTTTAACAATATTAGGAATTGCACGGACGCGACTGGTCTTTTTCATTTCATCCGCCACCCCACCCTTGAAAGTAAAATAAAAGTGGTCGTATTTTTCATATACCCCGGCTAACCGTTTGGCTTGTACCATATGCCCCCCCGGTGAACATGCAACAGCTATTTTTATCTTTTCAGACATTTTGTGGCGTTTCCACTTTACACTCATCAGGAATACGGTTCGCTTTAAACAATCTGCGAATTTGTTCTCTTCTGATAAACTTTATAACATCAGCCGGTATCTGCCTTTTTCCCCCTCGAATACACCCAAATACATAACCGGCCATTCTAGCCAAACCACTCAACATAAACGGCCTCTCAATCAAACAACGCCTTAATGCTTTAGCCAAAAAAAACAATGGATGTGAAGCAAGGCCATATTCGTTTAATCCATTTCTAAACCTTGTTTTCAGTAATTCTTGATAGCCGCCCCTGCCAGCCGGTTTATTGTGAACCGCACATATATTTGGAAAGGACCATGCCTTCCAGCCGTTCATCCGGATCATTATACAAGAACAGGTATCTTCCCCCCCATACTTTAACGGAATATACCCTCCTATATGCTCAAAACACTCTCGTCTGAATACCTGTAACGCCTTGGGAGTCGACCGCCTGTCACTAAGCACCTTAAGTAAGCGGCCGTCAACCTTATCCCGATATATTCCAGAAGCCACCCCCAATTTTGTGTCCTGGTAAAACCAACCCAGAATCCTCTCGTAATAATCTTTTGGCAAAGTAATGTCCGCGTCCAAAATGGCCAGAAACTCATATTCTTCGGCTTCTATTTTTTCCCAACCGGCCATTATCGCAAACACATTACTGGCATAATAACTCTGACCTGCCTGCTTGCTGCGATGATGATAGTAGATAAAGTTGTGCCTGGATTCATACTTCTTGACTATACCGGCAGTACCATCCGTAGAACCATCATCGACGATTATCCATTTAGTAGGCAAAACAGTTTGAGCTAATACGCTTTCAATTGTATCTGCCATATAATCGGCTTCATTGTAAGCCGGAGTGATTATGATATATCTTTCGTTGTTCTCTAACATTGATTATCTATTATCGTGTATGCAAAGGGCTTTGCCACCCCCTCTGATAATTCGCCATGCAGCAATAACATAAATTTTCATGCGTCCCCAGTTATACTTTCGATCCTGCCGACTGAAAAGGAAACGTACAAACCAGACTGGAATTCGAACGGCACAAAACAGCCACACCAGAAAACACGCCAAACCATATTCCCATCTGGATCGATGTTTGTGAATGAACTGCAGAATACTGCCTCGCAACTGCAAAGCCATTTCGGTTGCAACGCGCTTACTGCTGGCACCACCAAGATGAATAATCTGGGCATTCGGTATAAATATATTCTTCCAGCCAGCTTGCTTGAAGCGGTAACACCAATCGGTTTCTTCGCCGTAAACAAAGAATTGCTCGTCCATCAATCCAACCTGTTCTATTGCCTCTCGTCTTACAAGCATAAAACATCCGGTTACAACATCTACCTCTCTCTCGTCGCACCTGTCCCACCATGACATTCGTTCCCGCCCGAAAAATCGGTTTCTCGGGAAAATTTTATAGATATAAGTACTTGATAATACCATGTTGCAGATTGATGGAAACATAAAACACGTAGGCTGTAAGGTTCTGTCAGGGCTCAACACCCGGCAGCCAACCACTGCGGCTTCGGGATGAACATCGGCAAAAGAGATTGTCTTTCTAATAGCATTTTCAAGAATTATTGTATCACTGTTGAGAAGTAGAATATAACGACCTTTCGCAATTGCAATGCCCTGATTGTTCGCAGCCGCAAAACCTCGATTGCCTGAATTCTCCAGCAAAACAACTTGCGGAAATTGATTCTTGACCATCGCAGTAGAACCATCAGTTGAGGCATTATCAATTACGATAACCTCGAACTTAAGTCGTTTTGTCTCTGTATATATCGAGCAAAGGCAATCTCTTAGAATGTCGTAAGTATTCCAATTAACTATGACTATTGTTGTATCCATTATTAAATTCTTGTCTTGTCAAGAAACAGATGATACGTTTTATTTTCCTGGACCAATATTCTGTTGACATAGTTCCAAATATCGTTGACGTAACTGTTCAGGTCTGGCCTCTAGTAATTTGTCCATCAATTGCAGCGCCCGGAAGGTACCTCGTACCCGCTCGCGACCAAACGCTGTGTGAACAACTAACATGTAAAGTAGTAGTTTATAAGCACCAAATCTCTTAACGGCACGACGTTCCACAGAACCTTGCTGTGCATAGTGACTTATAACATATGCACGATTAAATAGAATTATGAATCCAAGTTTAAATCCTCCCGCACGCCGAGCAGGGGCTTTGTAATGAAATACTTCTGCATTATGAGCACCGACAATCAAATATTTTTGTAGGATCTTGAAAGAAGCATCAGCATCTTCACATGAAGCCCAGCCAATGAATCTGCCAAGGTCCTCATCAAATCCTCCAAATTCACGTAAGATTTTGGTTCGAAATGACATACGAGTTCCGCCCATATACTCAACAAGTTTGGCATTCTCATTAGACAACCAACCTGGCACTGGCCGCACGTTCCATCTTGACTTTCCATAAACCCAAAGTGGATCGGGACAAAACCGATTGTCAAACTTGTGCCGCACTCGTTCAATCCGCTGCCGGATACGGTCAGAAATCCGCATCTTGTTCCCACCATGTTTTGCCAAATGTACTTCAGGGGGAGGCTCCATTGTCTCCCTACCGCATACGCCACCAATATCACCTTCCTCATCACGTTCGTAGATTCGCATGATTGCCTCTGCTACCCCTGGCCACCACAGAGCATCATCGTCAGGATACATTACTACCGGTGATATCACATGTTCGAGACCGATGTTGCGCGCCAAAGTAATACTGCTACCAGGCGAATGTAATATTTTCAAGTCGATAGGACAACTACCAACAGCCTCAATCACCGACGCGTGTGTTCGGCTATGATCTTCACTGGCATCCACGATGATTAGGCGAACGGGAATACGGTTCTGGCTCAAAATCAATGGTATCGACACTTTCAGTACCTCTGGTCGATTTACGGTCAAAATTACGACATCGTAATCCATATCTTACACCTCCAACATTAAAATAGTGTGTGAAACATTAATTTAAGTGCATAGATTTCTGGTAAGCATTTAAAGTCATCATAGGCATGCAAGCTTGTAGTAAGAGCATAATAAGTAGCCGGGATTGACCAATTCCCCGCTCGCTATCTGGCATTTTTTCGAAAATGAAGTGACTATCCTACTTGCTCAATATCTTCGAGCCACGCATCGACCAGCTTTAATTCCTCTTGGCCAATTAGCGACATGTCAATCAATTTGTCGTAACAGACCTTAAGATTCTCACCTATTTTTTCAACCCCGGCTTCTAACGGCAAAGATGCTAATACTTCACAGATTTGCTCGTTGTGCAGATAGCCTGGTATTTCATCGCTGAAATCCCGCATAAGATTATGGTCATTGCGATCTTGTCTAACCGTCGGTTCCTGAAATAATATTCCCCAGCCGTTAAGCCAGGCGACTCTCTGCGCTATGAAACTCCGCCAGATATCTGTCATTCGGAATGAACAATATGATGGCAAATAGAGCAGCTTAAATACCTCCGGCCACCAGGCAGTGTTTTGGCTATTAAAGGGACACCATGATCCTTCAGTCAGTACGACCCTGCGGTCCTTCCTGAAAATCTGTGGCAGCGGCAAGATCAGACGATACACCGCATCAACATCAGGGTTATCATCTGCCAGACCCTGCTGAATGGGGCAGTCAATCATCGCCGAGTTCACTGAATTGTAAGGGATCACTCCTTCTTTCACTCGTTCCAAAGGAAACCCACGAGGCCAGATGTTTTCGTCAGTGAAATAGCGATAAACGTTGACCCACCCATCGTCGTTAATAACCACCGCCTCTTGCACTCGCTGTCGCTCAGACCAGAAAGATGAGTAAGGAATGTTGTCGTCATCGGTTTCGATAATAACATGCGCGCCGTTGTGAATTGCCAGGAGATACCCAACATTCTTGCGGGCGTAGTGTTTTGTCGGACACAACTGAGCAAACCTTAAGCCTGTTTGTCTTTGCCTTTCCAGACTGTAAAAGTCGCAACCATCAATGTGAAATTCGCTAGGACTCGCTTCGTCACCTATTACAATAAAATCATATCCCTGTTCGACACAGCCTCGCGCCAAGTCCTCAAGAATCTTAGTCGGCTTCGCTATAGACGTTACAACGAGAGAAGTATTGTTTTTCACAAGCACAACTCCAGATTTCCCATTCAGAGCCTGTTGCACAATGATTTTCGAATCCAACCGCTGGATCCGATTGCTGTTTGAGTGATATCGCTCAATTCTCTCTTTCTCAAGCAACTTTTGTTAAACCTTGGCCAAGTTCCTTCAGTGCAGTTTAACATATGATTTACATTTAGCAATGAAAACTTGCCCCATCAAAGATATGCATTTCTTGAAACTTGGAAGCACGCTTGCGTATGTGTCTATTACCACCTTTAAGCCTGCTTATAACACCCATAGCGGATTCATCCACGAGTTGTTTGACAAATCCAACCATTCCATGGTCATGGCTGCGAAACCTTTGCTTGTAATACACTAACTTATATAGCCGTGACCAGCGTCCCGGCAGCTTTTTGCAAAAGAATGCAATAATTCCTGCGAAATAACAACGCATCGAGTGAAGCATTGGCTTCCTGCTTGGTCGATACCTTTTTCAATCAACCCAATCATTAGTATACCCCGTCCCCCAATCCTCAATTACATATAAACCACCAGGTTTAAGATGGTTATCGAAGAGGTGCCAAAAACTTCTGCTGGTAAGTTCAGCAAGGTGCGAACAATCATCTACAATTATATCAAAACCTTGAGGCGCACTTTCTTTGCCGATGCGGTCAAGTAGATCAGTGTCCTCCTGGTGTCCCTCATAGACGATAATTCTCCCACTAGAATCTTCTATATGGGCAGGCTCTAAATCCAATCCAACAATCGTTCCTTTATTGAAATAATCGCGTCAAAGAAATAAAGAACCGCCATAGCGTACTCCTAATTCAAGTAATCGAACATCCTTATTCAGAAATGGCTTGAAATACTTTTCATAGTTAGCCAGGTATTCAATAGATTTGTCTGTATTGTAATTACTGGCATCGAGCATTCTTGACATTGTCCCACTCCTGTCTATTCACTAAAATCGACTGCATAACACCACAAAAACCAAATATTATAAAAAGCATTATCATCGGCTGGCCGAAAAGGGAGACAGTGTGAAAGGCAAGCAGCACCCCCATCATCCCGCCCGCCACACACCAGATAAGCCACCTATCCTCGTCGCTTTCCATCCTCCAAAAACCTTCAAACAGCTTCTTTATCGCTGCAATAATCACCGCACAGAACGGAATAAAACCAACCAGCCCGTAACGGCATAGCTGCAATAGATAATGATTGGCTATGTCGGTCCAATCACGCGTATCGATTTTTAAACCCCAGCCGGGCTCTTCAAATCCATGGCCAGTCAACCAGTGGCCGCTCATCCCGCCTTCAAAGAATGCCACTTCAAATAACCGGGCACGATACCAGGCCGTACTACTGCTAAAAGTAAATCGGCCAATGACGCTATAAAAATGGCGATTGCTTATTATCTCTACCAGGCCGCACATTAGTACTATTCCTATGATTGCTCCTCTCCAGTTTCTCCGGTATCGGTAAAACCCGATAAAAGCCAAACCACCAACCATTGTAAGCTGCGCACCGCTGGACATTGATGAAAATGCACCTAAAAAGATCAAACCAATCAATATCCTGTAGACAAATTTGTTTTTCCTTAAATTTTTTAATAACCCAATAGATAGCACCCCTACCATTGCGGAAAAGATGCCATAATATATGCAAACCCGAAATGTTGTCTGCGCTCTGTAGAAATAGTTTAATCTTATTGCAGGCACACCCAAGGATCGTCCAAGCTTGAGCAAATTGCGACCTGACAACGATTCATATATACCAAAAACAGCCAACAAGGCAACAGACCATGCGATAATTTTCAAAAATGTAATAAAGTGCTCTCTTTTTCTTATAATCAGTCGAACAACAAAATAGGGCAGGGCCATATCAAAAAAGTCCCCTGAACGATATTCAAGAAGTCTCATCGGCTCTGTAGTCGTAAAGCCGGCCAGTACCTCTGCAACAAATAGAATAACCACAAGCCTGTCGAGCCATACAACTTTGAACTTTCTTGCAAGATCTGTACTGAGAAAAATCTTCACAAACAAAGCTATAATAACAATTCTGCCCACCGAAAAATCGATAGTGCCTACACTAACCGTCCCCACGCAGTAGGGGTACCACATCGATAGTATTACATATACAGCGAGTCCATAAACAGGTCTGAGCAATAAAACCAATAAACATCCGGTCGCCGCCAATAATAATGTAACTGCTTCCATTTATTATGCCCGAATAACTCTCACAGGTCTATTTCATTTGCCTTAAGCAATCTCGAGCGGGATGTCGGCCTGCACAAGAATACATTGTCGCATCCTGCTAAATAGCTTGGTTGAATTGACCAAGCGTTCATAAACCACCCCGCAGAAAAAAGCGGGCCAATATTTGGTTAAATAGTATGGTGGGCCCTCAATCAACTCTAATCGTTGAACCCGCAATCCCGCCTTCGTGTAAAGACTGCGCAGCTTATGGGGGCAATTTGCACGATAGAAAGTGGAAAAAGGTTCATCTTCTTCCCCGCGCCACCACCAGCGATGAAACCAATGAGGTGTTAGCCGAGCTGCAATCGTGCCGTAGTGGAATATGTTTGGCGTCAAGACGAGAAGTTGCCCGCCTGGTTTAAGCACCCTGGCGAATTCCTGGAACGCTCTCAGCGGATTCTCGAGATGCTCAATCACCCAACGACAGTGGATTAAATCGAATGATGCGTCGTCAAAGGGAAGGTCAGCAAGATTGCACACAAATGTCTCATGGCAAAAGGGATTTGCCTGCACGGCAGGATCTTTATCGACGCCAACGACATACATACCCTCCGGCAATGCTGCGCCGGAGCATACTTGGTTACCGCCACAACCTGCATCAAGTACTCTCATGCCAGGTTTTGCGTGAGCGCAAAAGGCCTGCACTAATGGGTCTCTATGAGACTGTGGATAATAATAACTCATCAATTTGGAAACAATATTTTGATTAAAACTCATGTGAAAACCCTTCTGACTGTATTACTCAACATCAATGTGATAATAATTATTGAATATATCGCAATAGTCTCACAAACAAAAAAACTAATAAACTTAAACCTAAACCCGGTAACCAACCAAAAATATATTCACGAATCTTAATTCCTATAGTTTTATGAATAACAACAATCTGTAAACAAAGAGCAACGAAATTTGCTATCAGTACAGATAAGGCGGCGCCTGTCAGGCCAAATATCTTTACAGCAGGATATATTAAAATAATTAAAGTCAAGACACATGACACAACGAAAAGTCTTTGCTTTTCCGGTTGTCCGAGAGCAAAAAAAACATTACTCAAGATTATAGATTGAATAATCAGGAAAACATAAATACATAACAAACTAAACGGGATCGCAACTGCTGAATACTGCTCGCCATAAACCAGAGACAATATTGTTTTGCTGTATATTATTGCTAATGCTACCAGCGGAATCCCAAATAACATTGTAATTTTAGTAATGCTCAGGACAGCTTTGCAAAGGGCAGCTTTGTTATCCTGCTTTTCGGCAAATGCTGGCAGCAAAACTGGATTTATGATGCGTCCAAACAGATCCCACGGCGCCCGCGCCAAAACCAAAGCCATTCCATACATACCAACCAACGAAGTTGAAATAAGTTTGCCCGCCACCAGCACATCGATATTAAATGCGATATATGTTAAAATCGGCAGCCCCAGCATCCCTCTCGCAAATTGGTATAACCCCTGAAAACTTTCTTTATGATAAGCAAATTTTGGCATAAAAGGGCACAAAGCATATGACATCAAACATTTAGTAAACCCAGTCGCTGCAAATCCTATCACGATCGCCCAAACATTCCTCATGGTGAAAGCTAATATAATGGTAACAATTGCTCCAAAAACAAAACCTCCCTGCGTTATTACTACCGCCTTGCCAAACTGAAATTTCTTCTCCAATACGTAGGCCTTCGGGCTGACAAATCCATTGAAAAGTATGCTAAGAAAAGCCACACGAACCAGAGTTATCAATTCTTCCATTGAATAACGAGTCAGTATCTCGACCCTGCTGTGAAAATAAAACTCACACAGCCATGGCGCTGCTATAAAGGCAACTACATACAATCCAATTGCCCGCAGTGATTGAAACCACCAGGCCATATTGAGATACTCTGGGTCAGCCCCATTTTTATGCTGAATGACCGACTGCTTGATACCTATCTCGGTAAGAACCTCAAATAACTGCGTTAGGGCCAGTATCATCACCATCAGCCCCATCTCCTGAGGTACGAGCAACCGTGTCAGAACAACCTTGCTACCGAATCCAAGAAACTTGGCAATGAAAGCCCCGATTCCTAAGATAAAACTGCTGCGCGCACACCTCGCCTTAAGACTGTCACCGTGTAGAAAAGAGACTTTGTTAGAGAAAACATTTTTCAGGGCTATAAACATGGATAGAAATTTAAAATGTAGAATTCAAAATTGGAAAAAGGTTTTGACAAAATTTATAGGATTATACAAAATGCTGTTATTTTGTGCTTCCAGGGATGCTCACACTCCGTCCCTGTCGGTTACGTTGAAAAATCAATATAACCTTCGGGCAAAAAAAACTTATAAAAGTTTTCCTAAGTCGTTTTATTTCAAGTCACTGGTCAAGCAATTCGTACTTTCAGTAACTCTGATATCGTCATTTTCGTCAGGGAAAAAGTCCAATATCAACTCTGTCATATCTTCCGATGCCACTCGAATCGAATTTTCCAGAACAGAGCTTATTTGAACCTGTGCTACATACCGAGCAGCGTTGCCGGAAATATTTGGGGTTCTCCATCCAACGCCGGAAAAGCCGCTTTCGTCATTCGTTAACTGGCCGTTAACAATGTAAAAATTTAGGACTACCCTCTCTTCGTAACCGGGAGCAGGCATATGGAAGCGATGGATTAGACACGGGATTTTTCTACCTGAATTAGAGATAACCTCTGCATGTTCAGTACCATCATGAATCCAGCCGCCGCCTACATAACAAACCTGTGGTCTATGGCCCAGCATAGTTCTGGGTCTGGCTGAATAAGCGATGTAAATATTGGCCCACTGATTCGCCGATTCATTTATATATAAGCGGTTTAAGAAATCATCATTTCCGGCCACACGCTGCACATTAGGAGGAATTGATACATCTTTGCCAACCCAGCCGCCAATTTGGGCAGGGAAAGCACTAAGGGGCACGGACAATTCGATAGGAGTTTCAACAACGAGTTTCAAGTGTGAAGCTAAAACCCGATACGCTATGCCAGAAAGTATCAGCAAAACAAGTGAAAAGACCAAAACCAACGGTGTCGAAATCTTACCCAGCTTTGTTTGCTTTGCACAATACACCATTACCATTTGTCTCCATTAGGTTATTTTATTTATAGTCCTATAATAGTAGCTATATTAAATAGGATTAAATATATAGTCCAAAAGTAGCACCCATAGAACAAAAAAACGCCCACACAATAATCAGGGATACACTTTACCAGCGATAAATTCATCCACAGAGCTACGACACAACAGCAGCTCCGCCATAAACCAGCCAATCCCTTGGGGAACTAAAGACGCGGTTTCCTCCCATCCCTTAGAGGTATACAACAACCACTGCGGATTCTATAGGATGCATGAGTTGTTGTCAAGATGTTCTTCTGAAAAGTTCAAAAAATGCCACAAATCTCAAAATGAACAGAAAAACGGACAATCGGCTTATGCTACGTACGAAGTGCAATATTACTCAAAAAAGGGATGTTTGTCGTATTTAGCAACACATATTTGTTTCGCTACAGAGCGTAACTCAATAAAAATTATGCATTTCCACCTATTTCTCAGTTCTCAACAAATAATTTATTAACCTGTCAAAAAAGTCGACATATAGGCCATAGGCAAAAAAGCTATATTTGCTTCTGCCTGAATTTATTATTAGTATTTATTAGGGGAAGGTTCGCAAAAGAGCGTTCTTCTTGAAAAAATGAATTGTAATACAGAAAATTCGGTAAGTACATTTCGCTCGATGAACAAGCGACAGAAAAGCTCTTCATTGACACGTTTTGTCTTCTACATGCTAATGACAGGTTTTTTTTCACTTGCCGCCACTACCCCGGCAATGGCAACAACGTATTACCTCGACGCTGTAAATGGTGATGATAGTGCTGATGGTTCATCAAGTAGTCCATGGAAGACACTTTCAAAGGCACAATCTTCAGTAACTGATGGAGATACTGTTTACCTGCGAAATGGCAATTATGGAGCTTTCACTGACGTACAAAATCGAGCAGATTGGCTTGTATGGCGGGCTGATACTGGCCATGCTCCTGAATTTGATTATATCACGATTGGTAATTATGACAACCAGGGTAACGACGCTTATTTGGAATTTGATGGTATAAAAATAACCGGCGGCAATGCTAATACCTATGGCATTTTCCTTTATGTGTGCAAGTATGTTCGGGTAACAAATTGCACTCTTACTGGAGAGGGATATGATGAACTTGACAATAGTTCGGGTATGTACATGTATCATTCAAGCGATGTCAATATTTCTAATTGCACCATAAACGAGGCTGTTGACGAAGTTGAAGGTGGCTATGAAAAGGGTATTTATGGAAGATATTCTCACGATATTGTAGTTCGAGACTGCGATATATCCGGGGCGGCTATTGGGATGATTGTTTGGGGGCAAAGATGGACGATTGAGGACAACGTGTTTCACAACTTAGACTCTGATGGTATATACTCGCCGAGTGCTAGCGATGTAAATATACATGACAACACCTTCCGTGACATATACGCACCCATACACTTCACCTATAGCGGGGGTTGTAGCTATAATGATACGACAGGGATTATTACTGCCGACGCAGGCACACCATTTACTAAGCCTCAAATGAATCAATATGTTCGTCTTACTCGAAGCGGTCAATCGGATTCGGCTTGGTATCCACTCGAAATTCCTAGTTCGGTTACTCCAACCACTATGACATTAGGCTCTCCTATCGGACAAGGTGATTATAGTGATATTGTTTTAATAGAGGCCAAGAAGGGCTATCATTGCGATGGCATACAGTTTGGGCAGGGCAATATGGGATCCGACGAAACTTCGTACATAACTAATATCGAAGTTTCACGCAATAAAATATACAACATTGACCACCAAGGTATATTCTTCAACTTTACCCACTTCCCTGCTCTTGATCCAAAACCAAGCAATATACTCTATGAAAACAATCTTATTTACAATCTTGGTGGCTCATACGTTGATTTGTACCACCAAAAAGACAGTACATTTCGGAATAATACTGTAGCGGAAGGATCAATTCTTTTTAGAGGTGGCTGTAGTAATATGACCGTTACTGGCAATATTATGTACTGGCCTACAGTCTATGACACCGACAGTATTACCACTGAAAATTACAATGTTATATGGCAATGGTGGGGAACGCACGATGCCACCCATGTAGCCGGATGTAGTGATATAGTTTATGGTAGTGGAGACTTGGCTGAATTTAAGGCTCTATTCACTGATTATGATGCAAATAATTTCCGCCTCGCTTCAGGCTCTATTGCCATTGACTTTGCTGATGTGGCATACGCACCTGCCACGGACATTCTTGGCAATCCTCGCGATGCCAGTCCTGATGCCGGCTGCTACGAATATGTTTCATCAGATTCCAACAACTCCGCTCCTGTTTTAGATGCAATTGGTGATAAATCAGTTAACGAGAACAGCGATTTAAGTTTTGCTGTAAGCGCAACCGATGCCGATAGCAACACAATCATATATTCAGCTACGGGTACGGCCATTGACGCTGGTGCAACTTTCTCCGGCCAGAGTTTTAGCTGGACACCTAATTACACACAGGCAGGCACTTATCAAGTTACGTTTATCGCAAGCGATGGCACAGAGCAGGATTCCGAAACTATTACCATTATAGTAAACAACACGAACAGACCACCAGTAATTGACTCAATTAGTAATAAGTCTGTGAATGAAAACATTACTTTAAACTTTTCGGTAAGTGCAACAGATGCCGACAGCGATATAATCACATATTCAGCTACAGGTTTGCCGACCGGAGCCACTTTCTCCGGCCAAAGTTTCAACTGGACGCCGGACTACACACAAGCTGGTAGTTATCAAGTAACGTTTATCGCAAATGACGGCACAGAGCAGGATTCCGAAACTATTACCATAACAGTAAACAATACAAACAGGCCACCGGTAATTGACTCAATTAGTGATAAATCAGTTTACGAGAATGCTACTTTGAACTTTTCGGTAAGTGCCACCGATGCCGATAGCGACACAATCACATATTCAGTTCAAAACCTGCCCAGTGGAGCTGTATTTGGCAGCCAAACATTTACGTGGATACCCGATTATAACCAGGCAGGTGCCCATCAGGTAACGTTTACTGCAAGTGACGGTACAAATCAGGATTCCGAAACTATTACCATAACAGTAAACAATACTAACCAGGCCCCTGAATTAAATCCAATTGGTGACAAGTCAGTTTATACTGGAGATTCTTTAGCTTTTTCAGTAAGTGCCACCGATGCCGATGGCGATACAATCACATATTCAGCTACTGGTTTGTCCAGCGGTGCGACATTTGCCAACCAGAATTTTAGCTGGACACCGGATAGCAGTCAGGCAGGCAGCTATAACGTTACTTTCACCGCAAGTGACAGCCAAACGCAGGATTCTGAAACGATTACAATAACCGTATATGGCAATGACACTACTGCCCCGGCAGTGAGTAGTTTGTCGCCGGCAGAGAACGGAATTCAGATTAGTTTGAATACTCTTGTGAATCTGCATATTACCGATGACGGTGATGGCGTCGATGCTAATTCAGTAGTTATAAAGATTAATGACAATATTGTATATACAGGAAACACCAGCTGTTATGAAAGCAGTTATGGCGACTGCTGGAGAGTTGGAACAAATGAGGATTACGCATTTGCTTACCAGAATGCTGAGATGTTTGATTATGATAAAACGATTAATATTACGGTTAACGCAAGTGATCTGAATGGCAATGCGATGAGCCAGTATTCTTATTCGTTTTCAACTGAGATGCGCAGCTTTGGTGAAAACCAGGTAGTCAGTTCAGATAATCAGGACGAAAATAATCCGACAACTATTTGCGACAGTAGCGGCAATATCTGGGTAGCATGGGAGGTATACAAGGCAGGCAATAAGGATATTTATATTAGTAAACTTGCTTCTGCCGCGGACGATTTTGGCAGCAGTGTCAAGGTGACTACCGATTCCAGTGACCAATGCAATCCATACTTGACATTTGACAGCGACGATAAACTTTATCTCGTCTGGCAGGATAACCGGCGAGGTAACTGGGATATTTACTTGTCAACATCAACAGATGGGTCAAACTGGTCCACTGCAGTACGTGTTACGGATTCAAATGATAACGAGATTAATCCTGTGCTGGCAATTGATAATTCGACAATACCGAATGTTTATGTGGCCTGGGAAGATGATCGCAGCGGTAATAAGGATATTTATGTTGCCAGCTCTGCCAATGAGTTTACGACAAAAACAACCAACCAAATAACAAATAACAGTAGTAATCAGACTGCGCCTGCGATTACTATAGCGGCTGATAACACAGTATATGTGGCATGGACTGATAGTCGAGGGGGTTCGCAGGATATATACGCTGCAAGCTCTAATAATGGCTGGTCAAATGTTGGATTTGTAATAAAGGGTGGAAACCAATCGTCACCGCAAATTGGGGCTGAATCTACCGGTTCGATTCTGCATCTTGTCTGGGTCGATGATTCAGCGGGTAACAAAGATATATATTACGGTTCAAGTGTTGACTTGCCCTCAAGTCCGCTGGCTGGCAGTAATATAGTTGACGATACAACCGGCGCAGAACAATTGGAACCTGCAATAACAGTTAAGGGAACAACAGGTAGCAACTTAAAGTTGTTTGTGTGTTGGCAGGATTATAGGAATACTACTTCTACAAGCGGCGACACTGATATATATTTCGTTGAGGCAAATTCCGACGGGCAGACAAATATATTTGCTGGTGATGACAGTACTGGCAGCGGGCAAAGTACGCCGGCAATAGCTATAAGTGCTTACAGCCATCCGTACCTTGTATGGACGGATACCAGAAACACAACCAGCGACATTTATTTTGCGGGAAGTAATTACATTATTCCGACAGCGATGAAATCAGAAGATGTTATTGCTTCAAATGGTGCTACTTTGGATACAGCGCTAGCGGATATTACCAGTACAGATGATGTTTCTATAATTGTTCCCGCAGGTGCTTGTAACCACGATGTTAAGATTACAATATCCAAGGTGGAGAATCCGCAGACAATATCTGTTCAGAGATTGAGCATGCCTTACGAGTTTGGTCCCAGTAATATAAATTTCTCCAAGCCGGTAACTATTCTTATACCGTATGATGTTTCTAATTCAGGGACTAATGGTAACGCTTACTGGTATAACCCCCTTACAGGTATGCTTAGCCAGAATGGAATAACAAATGTTCAAACCATTAAAGTCCCTGGCGGCTTAAGAGTGCTTAGCTTCCAAACTACACACTTTACACAATTCTTAATTGGTGGTGGCAGCGTTGCTGGCGGAGGTGGCGGCGGAGGTGGTGGTGGCGGCTGTTCAATATCCCCTAACGGTCAGGGCAGTATAGTCAAATTCCTATTACCTTACGTCGGCCTGATTGTAGTAATCTCGATAATTAAGTGCCGAGATGCACGAAAGTGGAAAGCACGCAATATTACAAAAAGCAAATGTTAAAAATGGACTATCTATCCAAACAAATAAGTACTGTCGATATGCTGCCGACCGCAAGGTCGGCTCAATTTTTTGGCAACAAATTAAAGCAACTCAATATGTCGTTATTGGCGGAGACTGCACTGATAATAATTGTTGCTGTTTTGGCGGTTAAGATCTTCGGTGCAAACTCAACATCAGGGAACGACTGGTTTATGGTTCCATGTATTTTGGTAGCTGCGGCAATTATCCCAACAGCAATTAAAAAGGGTAAGTTTGCTAAGATTGGTTTCAACATCAGGCAAGTCAGAGATTCTCTTGTGGTACTTGGCTGGACATGTATAGTTGTTTTTCCAGCCACCTTTTCTTGTTGTTGGTTGCTGAAATCCTACGGATTAGGCCTACCTCTGCGACCTATACTGCCGGATGGACAAGGATGGGCTTGTTGGCTATTTTATCAGTTTATGTATGTTGCCATAGCTGAAGAAGTATTTTTTAGGGGTTATGTGCAAAATAATATACTGGAGTTAACAAGCAAATTGAAGCTGAAGCAATGTTGGCTACAGCAGTGGATAAGCATAACATTATCGGCCAGCTGTTTTGCAATCGCTCACATAATAGTTCAGGGCCAGATAATATCGGTCCTGACATTTCTGCCTGGCCTGGTTCTCGGCTGGCTGTTTATCCGGACCAAGTCACTATTAGCGCCGATTTTGTTTCATGGATTGGCTAACACCTGCTACTGCATAATAGCAGCGGCACTTGCTTAAAAAGAGCTATAACACCTGCTTGAGGGCACCTGCGGTCTTATAAGCAGCATCTTTATTTTTCAAGCTTTGACAGCTGCAAACGGGCCTACAGTGCCTAAATTAACAGGCTCCTGCTTAAGTACATAAGGTAATGAGACGATAGATTTCTAATGCGAAGAAGGTATGTGTGGATAAAACAAAGGTGATAAATTGAATACTTGTAAGGTCTTGTTTACAACTAAGTTAGCACTTGTTTTGATACTTGGTTATATGGTTGTCAGAACAGCACTGCTGCCTGAACACATAGAAAATGCTCTTGCTCCGGCATCGCTGCAGGCCGGGTACAAAGCACATAATACTGAAACGAAAAGCTCACCAGATTTGTTATTTGCAGATTATGCCCAAATTGTAAAAAGGAACCCGTTTGGCATTTCAGGTCAAACAACAAACTCAGGCGAACACGCATTAGCGATTGATTTTTCTGGTTTCGGGCGTTCAGTTTCCGAGGAGTTGGGATTAGTATTATCCGGCACCATATCTGGAAGCCCTGCAGTTGCAAGAGCCATTATAAAGGACATTGAAACCGGCGTATCCAACCAATACAAAACAGGTCAGGTCGTGGGAAATGCTCGTATCGAAAGCATAAACACAGATACGGTAATTTTACTTCATAATGGAGAAAGAAAGATACTAAGGTTCAACGCAGCCGCTTCCGGCAGCAGCCATAACAATGATACTCAGGCACCTTTATCACGAACTACCGATTATGCAACAACTGGTTTGTTGATACAAGAACCTAGCCCTGCCATCCAGAAAAAACCGGGATATGTAGAGGCGATATTGAATAAAGTGGTTATTGAGCCTTACACGCTTGATAACCAAACAGAGGGACTCAAAATAACGGGTTTGGAAAATATGAAGGCAATGCAAGGCCTTGGCCTGAAGAACGGTGACATTATCCGAATGGTTAATGGACACCAACTGACCAGTAAACAGAAGGCCTACCAAATTCTCAAAAAAGCAAAGTCGCAATCAGATATAAATTTAGAGCTGTCACGAGATGGCAAAACGAAAAAACTGTCAATTGGTTTATGATAAATTATTAAATATTTTGGATAAACAGGTGCAACAAATGTCATTAAAAAATTTAAGCTATGAGTGGATAAGTCATAAGTGTATGAACCGCAAGTATTTTGTATATTTGTACTTTTGCGTTCTTATGCTCTTATGCATAGTTCCTGCCGCTGCTGCAAAGCAGCCATCTTCAGAAACAGTTGTAAACCTACCTGTACTTAACAAGCCGGGTATGGCTGATGAGCTTATATCTATGAACTTTGATCAGGTTGATATTCGGATTATGCTCAAGACCATTGGAGATATAACAGGGATTAATTTTGTCGTGGATGATAGGGTCAAGGGTAATGTTACGGTAATGTCGCCCACGAAGATACGTCTTGGCGAAATTTACAAAGTTCTGGAATCGGTTCTCGAAGTTAAAGGATACGCTGCTGTCCAAGCTGGAAACCTTGTAAAAATAGTTCCAAGAGCAGAAGCTGCCAAACATAATTTACAGGTTCGCATTGGCAACAAACCATCAGAAATACCTGAAAGCGATTCTTTTATCACCCAGATTATTCCGCTAAATTATGCTGATGCCGCAGAGATAAGCCAGATAGTCAGACCTCTTTTAGCCGCAGGCTCAAATATGACAACCTATTCGAGAACAAATTCCATTTTGATTACAGCGACATCCTCAAATGTACATCATATTGCCAAAATTATCCAGAATCTTGATATTCCCGGTTCGAAAGAACAATTTACCGTAATTACATTAAATTATGCTTCTGCACAAGTACTCAGCGAGCAAATAACCAGCATAATGCAGAAGAGCAAAGTTTCTTCCTCATATAGTAAAGGCCGTCAAAAAATACCACGGATTGAGATGGGTATGAAAATTCTGCCTGATGCAAGAACAAATTCTCTTATTGTTGTTGCCAATACTCAAAATACCAAAAAAATCGACAAATTGGTAAAAGAGCTTGATGTCCAGCGGCCCAAGAGGGCTAATAATGTTCACGTGATATACCTTAAAAACGCACCTGCAAAGGAAACTGCTGAATCACTCACCGCAGCTCTTGGAAACTTGAGAATTGCCGGCGCAGTCGATAACGGCCAACACGTTCAGATCGCTGATGACGAGGGCACAAACGCACTAATCATTACCGCCTCAGCCCAGGACTATGAAGTTATTGCCGAGATTGTGGAAAAACTGGATATAGTCAGAGATCAGGTCTTAGTTGAGATGCTGATTATGGAAGTTAGCGAAGAAAATCTCGAAGAAATAGGCGTTGACATGGCCACAATTGCGCAGGCAGTCACAGGCAGCACACGACTTTTTGCCGCTACGAATTTTGGGCCAAGAGTGGATTTTGCCAGCGGAAACCTTGAAGGTCTTAGCATAGGCGCATGGAGAAAAAACGGCTCAACTACAAATTATGGTTCAATGATAACCGCTTTGAAAAAAGAGACTGGAGTCAACATTCTTTCCACGCCACACATTATG
The DNA here is from genome assembly GCA_023135865.1 of Planctomycetota bacterium. Lineage (GTDB taxonomy): Bacteria > Planctomycetota > Phycisphaerae > Sedimentisphaerales > Anaerobacaceae > JAGLSG01. The sequence goes on from JAGLSG010000012.1 coordinate 21,281, forward strand.
ACCTCAAACCATCAAAAGGCCAGCATAGTCGTTGGTGAAAACAGGCCATTTGTTACCGAATCAAGAATTACCGAAACCACTGACTTACTTACCCCAACCGTGATAAAAACATACGAATATAAAGACGTTGGAATCAGTTTGGAAATAACACCACATATCAGTCAGGGCGGCCTGGTTCGGCTCGAAATTGACAGTGAGTTCACAAAGATTATTGAAACCACTTCTTCCTCTGATACTCCGACAGTAGCTAAGAGACAGGCGAAAACGGTTGTTTCTATGAATTCCGGCTCGACCATCGTCATCGGAGGACTGATTCGCGATGATAAGTCTAATCTTGTAAAGAAAGTGCCTCTTCTCGGTGATATTCCTCTACTCGGCGGCCTGTTCAAATACGAAAAAGATGAATTCCAGAAAACAAATCTGCTCATATTCATAACGCCTTATGTTATGACAGGACAGCAGGACCTGGAGCAAATAACAGAGAAAAAGAAGGAGGAGATGAAGCACGAAATTGAAAAATTACAGGAGAACATAACTGAGAAGAAAAACTCAGCCGACTCTAACGGCTCATGGGAGACGAAGTGGTGAGCACAAAATCAAATGCACAAATAACAGAACAGTATCTGGAAGTCATATTGCCGGAACAATTGAGTTCGCAGCTCGTAAGAAAACTGCCGCTTGAGTTTCTTAAAAAGCAATGTGCCATTCCTATCACACTGAAAAATGGTCAGGTTGCCGTCGCTCTGGCTGATATGCTCAATATTGAAGCATATGATGCGATTGCTGCTGTCCTAGCCCAGCCGTGCAGTCGAGTCGTTTGCCCCGTTTCTGAAATAGAACAGGCCATAAGTCGCTGTTACTATCAAAGCACCAGCATCGAAAGTGACAATAAAACCCCAGATATGCAGGATTCATCAGATAATGATGAGGATGTTGATGACAGTTCTATCCAAACTCGAGCTGAAGACCTGCTCAATATTGCCAACAAGGCACCAGTCATAAAATTAGTTAATAAAATCTTCTTTCAGGCGGTACACAGGCGAGCCAGCGATATTCACATCGAACCATATGAAAACGAAGCGAGAATACGCTTTCGAATTGACGGGGTTTTGCACGATGTATTTACTTTGCCTAAGCAGCAGATTGCAGCACTACTGTCACGATTAAAAATTATGGCAAATCTTAATATTGCCGAGCGAAGACTACCACAGGATGGCCAGAGCAGGGTTAAGATAGGCCAGAACTTAGTGGATATTAGAGTGTCGGTCATCCCAACATTAGGTGGCGAACGAATAGTACTAAGGTTGTTGGATAAGAGCAATTGCATTTTGGGCTTGAGTGATATCGGATATTCACAGGAAGTACTCAACCACTTCCGAAGCATGATTGGATTATCGCACGGTATAATTCTGCTCACCGGGCCTACAGGTAGCGGCAAGACAACTAGTCTCTATGCAGCCATGAACGAACTTAACTGCGAAGAACGAAACATCCTGACAGTTGAAGACCCGATAGAGTATCAATTGCCAGGTGTCGGGCAAATGCAGGTAAAACCAAAGATAAATCTTACATTTGCGAATTGCCTGCGCCACATACTCAGGCAAGACCCAGATGTGATTATGATAGGAGAGATTCGCGATGCTGAAACCGCAGAAATTGCTATCCAGGCCTCACTTACAGGACATCTGGTTCTAAGCACCTTGCATACGAACGATTCAGCGTCAGCCATAACTCGACTGATTGATATGGGTATTGAACCTTACTTGATTTCATCATCGGTTATTGCGGTAATGGCTCAGCGGTTAGTGCGAATCATTTGTCCGCAGTGCAAAAGGCCTTGCAGCCCGCAAGAGCAAGCGGTTTCTCTGTGGAGCGAAAATGAAAAAATATCAGCGGCTGGCAAGAAGTTCTACAAAGGGATTGGCTGTAAAAACTGCCTTGAATCCGGATACCTCGGAAGAACAGGGATATTTGAACTTTTAGCCATCGACGATGACATCAGGGAATTAATAATAAAACGACAGGGTTCGCACATTATAAAAGAAGCTGCTGTTCAAAAAGGTATGGGGACTTTGCGAGAAGACGGATTACGCAAAGCGTTCGCCGGTGAAACCACTATTGAAGAAGTTTGTAGGGTTACACAGGATAGCATACAGACAAATGTGGGGATAACTGAACATGTCGGTAGTTGAACACAATTTGCTAAGTTACAAGAAACTCGTCCCTGCACATTCGGCAGCGGACAGTGATTTTTGTGCTGACACGCAACAAAAAACTTTTGAAAGGGACATTTTCAAAAGAGTCCCCATGAAAGACCTCTGCAAAATCGCACGTCAATTGGCAACTCTGTTGCGAGCCGGTATGCCGCTTGTGCCTGCGTTATCGGCTTTAGTCGAACAACTACAGGTAGCTCCCAAACATAGATTGACGCATTTTTGGCCACAGGGCGACACTCTTGCGGATATTATGCAGCGGGTTGCTGACAATGTAAATTCAGGAAGCACACTTGCCGATGCACTCAAGAAACATCCGAGCGTTTTTTCGGCTCTGTTTGTCAATATGGTAGCGGCAGGAGAAGTAAGCGGAACCCTGGAAGATGTTCTCCTTCGCTTGGCGGAAATACTGGAAAAACGTGTTAATCTATCGGGAAAAGTCAAATCCGCTATTGCATATCCCGCAATGATGACGGTGGTAGCTGTCGGTGTTGTTATTTTTCTCTTATCCTTTGTAGTTCCCGGCATAACAGAAATTTTCCTTGAGATGAATCGCGTGCTTCCATGGCCTACAAGACTGCTTATATCAACAAGTGCTTTTATAAAAACATATTTATTGCTGATTGCTATTGTCATTTGTGCAGGTATCTGCGGTATCGGATTCGGGCTGCGAACCAAAGAAGGCAGATGGTTTGCGGACTGCTGGAAACTAAAGCTGCCTGTCTTTGGCAAACTTTTTCTCAAATTGGAAATAGCACGTCTGACCAGAACATTAGAGGTACTTCTTATCAGCGGTATTCCTGTACTTAGTGCACTGGAAATTACAAAAGGCGTTATTGGCAACAGTTTTATTGCAGATGCTATAAATTCTGTGAAAAATTCGGTCAGCAGAGGAAATAATATCGCCGGCGCAATAAGGAAAACCGGATTGTTCCCCCCTATCGTATTTCACATAATAGCTACAGGCCAAGTCGGCGGCAGTATAGAAGCTGCCCTTATGGATATTGCGGATATGTATGACGGCGAGATTGACAGAGATACTAAAACACTTGTTTCACTGCTTGAGCCTGCCATACTTATTATTATGGGTGTTATTGTTGGTTTTATAGTACTGGCCGTTTTACTGCCGATATTTGAAATTAATCAGGCCTTTTAATGGAGCTTTGTAAAATGAGAACAAATAAACGATTCATTACGCTATACACTGCACGCTATACGCCATTCAAAGGTTTCACCTTGATTGAGCTTATGATTGTAATCGTAATTTTAGGCCTTTTATCCACCATAATTATGCCGAAAATACTAAACAGGCCTGAGCAGGCCCGCAGAATAAAAGCCAAAGTGGATATATGCAATATCGGCTCTGCGCTGGCCCTATTCAAAACCGATACAGGACGTTTTCCTACCACCTCCGAAGGCCTTGGAGTTCTTGTCTCAAACCCGGGCATAAAAGGATATAGCCCTGATGGCTATTTTGACAAGATACCTTTGGACCCATGGGCTAATGAATACCTCTACATTTCTCCGGGGATGCACAGAAAAGATTACGACCTGGAATCCTATGGTAAAGATGGCGAAGATGGCGGCACAGAAAATAACGCTGACATTGAAAGCTGGAATCTTGATGAGTAAGAACCATATCACAATGGAAAAAAGGCATACGTTTATTAGAGAAACGTCGGCAAAAGCATTTACTTTCGTGGAAGTTATTATTGCTCTTGCGATTGTCTCAGTTTCTCTATTGGGATTGATAAAGTTGCATATTACCAATATTAATATGACAGAGACCGCAGAGATAACTTCGCGGGCAGTCCTTTTAGCAGAGGAAAAAATCGCAGAAACATTGGCCACCAGCTATCCGAATCAGGGAACTAATCAAGGCAGCGTTCAAAAAAACGCTTTGCGCTTTAACTGGCAAACTGAAGTTAAAGACCTGCAATTGCCCAAACTAGACCAGGCAGATATCTGTGGATTGAGAACAGTATCGGTAGATGTCAGCTGGAAACAGGGTATCAGCCGAAAACACCTGCAAATGTTAACTTATGTCGCCGACAGGAAATTACAATGAAAACAAGATACCGCCAAAACGGTTTCACGCTAATTGAGATTCTCGTCGCTGCAGCGATAATTGTAAGTATTCTCTCTTTTGTTTACGGCACTTATTTTATAACGTCAAAATCCACTAAGAATGCCAAAGCCAAACTAATACTGTTTCAAAAAGGACAGAAAGTTCTGCTCCAACTCACTCGACAAATACGTTGTTCGTATGCCAATACAGTTAGTGATGCTGCATACACCACCAAATCGGGTTCCGAACAAAAAGAGAAAATGTTTCAGAATAATCCCGATTTTTTTTCTTATCGTACAAATAATCCACATGAAGAAATTTTGCACCTGATAACCACCAATAAGTTTGACATAGAGCAAAACTTACCCGGAGGCCTGTTTGACGTTGCCTATAAATTTAATAAAAGCAAGGGCGTGCTTTATTTAAGTCAGGAAATATTTGTCGGCACAGCCAAAAACAGCATTGAAAAAAGAAGTTGGCTGCCAATCGCAGAAAACATCAAATCTCTCAAATTCGCATTTTTTGATGGGCTGAAATGGCTGGACAACTGGAGTTTTAAGGACAGAAAAAAACTGCCAAATGCAGTAAAAATTGATATTACTTTCGAGAGTGAAACCTCTCAAACATACAGATATGGTACTGTTGCATATATATGTTGCCATAATAATTATGGCCAGGAAACACAGTTTGATAAATTAGTGATAGCCAAAAAATGATGCTGAAACAAAAAAAAAACCGGCAAAATGGATTTGTACTTGTTGTTGTCTTGTGCATGGTCATCCTGTTGACAGTTATACTGCTCGGCTTCAACACTGAATCCCGCATGAACCTGCGTGTTGTCGATAATTATAGAAAATCCGAACAGGCACTTAATTGTGCAAGAGCGGGACTCAATATCGCAATCGCAGCTATCAGTGGCAATTCCGATATTCACACAAATAAGACATTACTAAACCTTCTTTCAGAAGAAAATACTTTTGATGTTGCTAATGGAACCTGTTCAATAACTATTGCTGAAGAAAGCGGCAAATTGAATGTCAATCTCCTCAAAGATGAAAATGGCAAACTAAATCGTACCAGAATTGACCAATTACTTCGGCTTATTGACCTGCTTAATCAGGGGCGTTATCGCCCTTCTCATATTAATTACAGCGTGGTACCGTCAATTATTGATTGGACAGATAATGATAATCAGATTACATATCTGGCCTTTATAAAACATGAAAATTCAGGAGCGGAGTCAAGTTATTATGGCAAGCTGGATCCACCTTACAGATGCGAAAACAGGCCGCTACGCACAACGCAGGAACTTCTTCTTGTCAAAGAACTGACACCACAAGTCTTCGAGTGTATGCGTGATTATGTAACCGTTTACGGTAACGGAAAAATTAACATCAACTATGCACCAAAGCTCGTTCTTGAAAGTTTGTCGGAAAAAATGTATCCCGCTTTAGCTCAGATGATTATCGACCGGCAAAAATCCAAGCCGTTTGACAGTATCACAGAACTGCGTTATATACCAGGAATAACGGATAGTATCTATTACGCGATTAAAAAAACCGCCACTGTCGGCACAACAGGTCAGTACTATTATGTAACATCACGTGGAAATGTTGGCCACCTTACCTGTACAATAATTGCAGTACTTAGAAAAAATGTGGAAGCTGGAAAAGTTGAGATAGTTTTATATAAAGAATGTTAATAACGTGAAAATACAGTATTTCCATAAAAAGTTAAAAGACAGCATAATGACCAGGCGATGCATCGGTATAGATATTGGTTCTTCGCATTTGCGAGCAGTGCAACTTTCGCAAACGGATGGGCAGTTGTACCTTGAAAAAGTCTTCAGTATGCAGATGCGCAGAAGTGCAGATACGCCATCGGAGATGCTGAAAACTCTGATTAAGCAACAAGGATTTGACCGTCGTGCAGATGTGGCGGTTTCAATGCCGAATGATGCAGTTTTTTTTCGCAGTTTGGAAAGTGATTTTGCCAAGGACGAACAAACGCGAGGGCTCAACAAATTCACATTAGAGCATCACTTCCCGATGCAGCCAGATGAAATTATCGCCCAGGAATGTTCACGCCGCCGGCTGCCGGACGATAAATGCTCCGTTCTTATCGCAGCAGTTGCGAGAACATCGCTGCGTAAAAGATTAAGCCTCTTTGCCGGCACCAGAATGTATCCTAAGCTGGCAGAGGCAGCAATTTTTGCCGTTCACTCTACAATTGCGGTCAATCACCCCGAAGCCAAAACGGGTATTGCTATTATCGCGTATATCGACAAATCTTATCTTACTTTAGCGGTTGCCGAGGACAACAAAATTCTAATCGTCAGAAACATTCCGATTATTTCCTGTTACGAGGACAACATTGACGCTGCCGACGAGAAATTAGCCGAGTTGCTGTCGCGCGAAGCCGAAACTACCTGGCGAAAAGTATTCGGAACTGAAATTGAGCAAAACTGTAAAATTTACGCAGCAACAGCAGATGGAAACTTCGATAGTCTTAAAAAAATTATTGAAGAAAAGCTAAACTGCCAGATGGTTATTGTTAATCCATACGCTAAGATAAACAATCCTTTGGAATATAAGAATGATCCTGCCATATGTATCGCTGAAGGTCTTGCTTTAAGACTGCTGATTCCTGATAAAATTACAGGTATTAATTTTCTCGAAGCAGACAACAGCAATATAAAACAAACATTAAATCTGAAAAAAGAGTTCGTAATTTGTGTAATACTTGCTGCTGCCATTGCCGT
>JAGLSG010000120.1 GCA_023135865.1 Planctomycetota bacterium
CGCCGCCTGACATTTCGGTTAATACAGTGCTGAATTTTGGTATTACATATTTCATCAAGCCAAGAAGAATTGCAAAAGCGGCACCGAGAACTGTCAGCGGATAAATCATTGCACTTTTGACTCGTGATTTTAGTTTTTGCGCCTTTTCCATAAAGTCGGCTATACGTGATAATATCAGGTCGAGAACACCGCCTGTTTCACCAGCCGCTACCATATTCACGAAGAGACGGTCGAAACTTTTCGGAAATTTACCCATTGCTTCCGACAGAGTTGAGCCGCCTTCAATATCGTCAGCTACATAACCAATAACTTTTTTAAATGTTCCGGCTTTCTGCTGTTCCTGCAAAATACGCAGAGACCGCAAAATCGGCAGACCTGCATCCTGAAGTGTTGAAAGCTGTCTTGCGAATTCTGTTATTAATTTCACACCGACTCTTCCGCCGGCGCCGCGTCTTTTACGTGGCTTGGCGATGGTTCTTATGCCGGATTGTTTTGCTGCACCGCGAGCACGAACCTTTGTTGGAAAGTAGCCCATATTGCGAACTTTGCTTATTGCTTCTTTCTGGCTAAGGGCCTCAACTTCGTTTTTTATTTCCACACCGTTTGCGTCAAGTGCTGTATATTGAAAAGTTGGCATTGCAGATGCCTCCTATGTAAGAATTACAACTTGTTGTTTTTATCCTTCTGAAATTGTTTCTTTTAGCACTTCATCTATCGTAGTGGCACCGTCGTAAAGTGCAGCCAGTCCATTGTCTCTTAATAATCGCATACCGGATTTTTGAGCAGCTACACGGAGAATATTAGTTGATGCCTGGTTCATAATCAGTTCACGCAGTTCATCGTTCAGCATCATGATTTCAAAAATAGCCATTCGACCCTTGTATCCGGTGCCGTTACATTTGTCGCATCCACGTCCGTAATAAATTTTTTTGCCCTTAATATCATCCGGTGTAATGGAAAGTTCTTTTAGCTGGGTTTCGGTCGGCTTAAATGGCGTTTTGCAGTTTGTGCATATTTTTCTTACCAGCCGTTGTGCAACAATACCTTCCAGCGTTGCGGTAATAAGAAATGGTTCCACGCCGAGATCTAAGAGTCTTGCAATTGAACTTGGAGCATCGTTTGTGTGCAGCGTAGTGAAAACCAGGTGGCCGGTCAATGATGCCTGAGCTGCGATTTCAGCTGTTTCAAGGTCACGAATTTCGCCGACCAGTATAATATCAGGGTCCTGTCGCAGAATTGAACGCAGACATCTTGCGAAGGTAAGACCTATATCCGGCCTCATTTGTACCTGAACGAGGCCATCAATGTCGTATTCAACAGGGTCTTCAGTTGTGATTAATTTTTTCTCAATATCGTTAAGATCAGTCAGAGCCGCATAAAGCGTAGTAGTTTTACCGCTGCCGGTAGGGCCTGTAACAACCACAATTCCATTTGGTTTGCGGATGAGCCGGTGAACCAGGGCCAGGTCTTCCTGTCTAAGGCCTATTTTTTCCAAATCCAAATCAACCTGCGTTCTATCAAGAACACGAAGCACAATGCTTTCTCCGAACATAGTAGGCAAAACACTAACACGTAAATCAATGGGGTTACCCTGAACGGTTAATGAAATTCTGCCATCCTGAGGCAGTCGTCTTTCGGCAATGTCCAGATTTGCCATAACTTTTATACGTGAACTAAGGGCAGCTGCAATGTGTCTCGGTGGGGGTATCATTTCATAGAGAACACCATCAATACGATATCGCATTTTATATTCTTTTTCAAACGGTTCAAAGTGTACGTCAGAGGCCTTGTCGCGGATGGCCTGGAGCAGAACCAGGTTTAAGAGTTTTTTTACAGGATTCGATTCGGATAATTCTTTTAGCTCATCTAAGTCGATGCTTTGGTTTCTGCCGTCAAATTCTGCGAGGAAACTATCGCCTTGTATTTCGCCTATCAGTTCGTTGATATTTTCTTCTTTTGTACTATAGTATTTGTTTAGGGTATTTTCCAATGCATCGGGATCGGCGATTTTTGCTGTAACTTTGAATCCCATAAGCGTACTTAAATCGTCAGTAGCTCTGAAATTTTCAGGATTGTCGAGGACTATGCTCAACTCATTTTTCTTTTTGTTGTATTCTAATGGTATGATGCGATAGGCATTTGCCATTTGAGCTGGAACTTTTTCTATTACTTCAGGGGGGATTTCCATGTTGTTTAGATCGACATATTCCATACCCTGTTGGGCGGCCAATGCTATTCGCAACTGGTCTTTATCTATCAAGTCAAGCTCAATGAATAATTGACCTATTTGCGTTGATTCTACGGTGCCGTGTCGTTGTTTCTGTATTTTCAGGCATTCGTGGACTTTTTCTCTTGTTAAAATGCCCATTTTTATAAGCACTCTTCCCAAGGTTCTGCTTTTTAGTTGTTCTATTGGAGGTGTGTTTTTTGTTGCTCTCATTTTATTATCCGATTCAACTAATACCAATCTCAACTGTTATTATATATCACTAACATCTTTTTGGCAAAGAAATTACGAGTTAGACACTTAGTTGTTAAGACTAATGCTACTTGGCTATTTTTTAATTTTACATACCTTTATAGGCCTAAAAAGACGGTTTTTGCCAAATAACCCTGTTAGAAAAAATACCAGCTAAATAATTTTATGCTGGTATTTTAAAAATATTTTTATCTGAATTTTATAAGACTATGTTTTCAAAATTGGCCCCACATTATCTAATCCACCATCCCGGCCTTTTCTTTTGCCACTTTTTGCTTTGCCGACGGCTTTTTCGTGCAACGCACTCGGCTGACGTGCCTTGTCGAGCATTTCCTCCAGTGTGATTTTGCCACTGTCATAGAGTTGCCAAAGGTGGTCGTCGAGCAGCTGCATTCCCAGTTTTTTGCCCGTTTGAATACTTGAATCAATTCGATACGCTTTATTTTCACGAATCAGATTTGCGATAGCAGGCGTTATGACCATAAATTCGTATGCCGCAATCCTGCCCTTGCCAACTGCTACCGGGCAA
>JAGLSG010000121.1 GCA_023135865.1 Planctomycetota bacterium
AAAAGTGCGTTTGCCTGTTCGCAAAAAATATCCCTTAATTTTTCCGGCTCCAAATCCCCTAAAGGAGCAAGGAAACCGCCGCTTGGGCCAATATCACCGAGAACATAGCGTTTATCACCTGCCGCTCGCCGGGCAAGTTTAGCACCCTCAATATTTATTTTTTCAACCAGCCCACCAAAACCATGTTTGGAAAGAGCGTATCTGTTAGCTCCAAATGTATTCGTAATAACAGCATCACTTCCCGCATCAAAATAGGATTTATGAATGTCAAAAACAATATCAGACGAATCGATATTAAGGCAATCATTGCATTTACCCAATTCGATTCCACGAGCGATAAATTGCGTTCCCATTGCTCCATCCAATAAAAATAAACCCTGCTTAATCCTGTCTCTTAGTTTCATTCTCTGATTATTTCTCCATTGATGATTTTATAAATATGCTCAAAACCTTTCGGCTGCCGGCGAACAAATAAACGTTTCTGCATTTTTTCAGTAAACTTAGCCGGCTTTACTGACTTCAAAGTCATAGTAATATTATTTTTGCTCTCCGCTTCAAAATGCCTGATTTTTATAATTGTCGGAACAAAAGAATTTTTGGCAATTTCCTTATACTTAGCAAGTTCTGTAGAAATCGCAATTTTACCAGCCGAATTAAAATAATCAATTTTTCTGATTAAATAATCACAACAGTTAACATATATTTTCTTTTCTGTAATATTTTGTCTATTTCTTTTCGTAAAAACATCCAAGCCATTTTCGTTATTCAAAGTCCAGCTTTCCTGCTCGCCAATTTCAACTATTCCAAATGCCTCGGTAATTGTTTTTGGACTAATAATCAGTTTTTCAAGACCAGTTGTATCTTGCCATTGTCCCCACCAGTAGCCGCTGATTTCCTTTGGCTTCATCGACAGCCAAAATTCATCTTCATTGGAGCCAAGAACAATTCCTTTAGCGTCAAAAGCCACATCGCCCTGCAAATAAATCTCAGAGGGTGGATTAAGCCATAGTTTAATTGGGAAATTTTCTTTATGCTTTTTGCTATCTACATAATACTCCAAACGACATTGGCCGCTGGCTTTAAGCGGCATTGTATATTTTGAATGTGATGAGACGACAGCTATAGCTTCAGATGCAAATTCTTTTCCAGGACAAATCCGCATTGTCCTTTTTATACCGCCGCCGCAACCGCCAACAATTAGTGCCGCTGCTATAAGAAAAGAAAACAATCGCAACTTATGATAACAATAACTCACTGCTGTAAATCCGAATGTAATATTTGATTCATCTGTGAAGACAACTGCTCGGTTTGCTCCTCGCTAAGATGCGGATTGACCACCTCGACAAACTCTTTGCTGCCAGTTATTCTCAATCGCCAAATTTCTTTATCACCTTCAATCCTTGTGGCATCGTATTTTAATCGTCTCTTCCGCATTAGAATCAACGTCAAAACGAATCTGAAATTTATTTTTTCCTGCTCAGTTTCATTTGAGAGCTGTTCGAGAAAAGCCATCAGCATTTCATCATCTACGAAAATCTGTTTTTTCTGGTTCGGTTCAGGAAACTTTGTCTTCCAATAACAAAAAACATCCGGTTTTTCAGTGAGCCAGTAATCGGCGCAAAAATCCTTTCGCTGCAACCCCTGCTCGCCCTCGACTAATGCAGCAAAATACTCTTCGCTATACTCTATTTTTTTGCCGCAGCCGCAACACTGTCCCAGTGGCTTATTAACTTCCCATTCATCCATAATTTTATTCAAACTTCAGCCATCTATTTACGTTCTTTGTTATTTTTGGCCCCAAGCCCTTAATTTTCTGCAAATCATAACAGCTTTGAAATACAGGGCTGTTACCATTTTTGCCATTAAAATTTTCACGATAAGATATAATTGCCTCTGCTCTAACAAGTCCTATACTAGGCAGCCTAGCCAAACTCTCAGCAGTTGCATAATTTGGATTCAGTTTGTCATCCAATTTGACTTCACACTTGCTGCAATCTGAAACCATAAATAATTGGCTTAATCTAAGACTCGCAAAACAAACTGAAAGACAAACAGAAATAAGCACAGCAATCACAAACGCAAATAATTGAATCTTGTCTTGTTTGATTTTTGCCATATTTTGTCTGCTTCATCTTGATTGCTACGAATTTTGAGAACTTATCTGTCGATTAAAAATAAACTTATGCAGTCCCATCATTTTCTTAAAAGATTCTTTAGGTACAAATTGTTCATTTAATAAACCGCTGTTAACAATAGCACTGCCTTTTGCATCTACAATATTCGAATATGTTACATTGTGAATAAATGATTTACTAAAAGCAATTTTATAAAACTGCTCAAGCCATTTTGCCTGTTGTAATTCGTCCCATTGCCTGTGCCAGATTCCGGCAACTTCCAATTCATTGCCGCCACTTGGAACCGCAACGCTCGTTATGTAAACCGGCTTAGCTACTGCTCCAAAATAATCCAAAACAGATGACACATGCATCATATCTCTAATATGCATACCATTTTGATTTTTGCCAAACTGCATTTGCAATCCCAGAATATCAAAATTGATTCCACTTTGCACAATCATATCTACATAGACAAGCGGAGGAATAGTATTAGTTGCATCAGCATGATATTCACCCCATGGGTTGGTAACTTCTATTATCTTTAAGGCCTTATCGTTTGCCGCTTTGACAGCCATATTAGCAGCACGTGTCATTTCCAGAATCTGCTCAAAACTAAATCCAAAACAATTGAATGCATTTAATCCGCTGATAACTCGCCACGTATTTATATGGCCAACATATCGGGCAACAACTTTTGAAACGAATCTATAGGCAGCTTCACGAATTGTCTCAAAATTTGTTTTACGACTCAACAACCATTCAGGTATATATTCTTTCGAGAAGCAAAGCAATGGTCCGGCTCCCATTGCCAATTTCTTTTTATTAAGCACACTAACACATGCATCTATAATTGAAAAATCATACTTGCCTTTTCGCACTTCTATTTCTGACCAATTTATCGGAATCGTTACAAATCCAAACAATTCCAGCAGCTTGCTGATATATTCCGGCTTATCAATTTGTTTCGCATCTATTTCACAACCAAGACAACCACGCCCAAATCCATGCGTTTGGCCTCTTACATCAAAAAGAAGCTGCGCATGTTTTATAGTCAATTCTTCAGAAAAAACGATAGCTTTTTTAAGAGATTCATCCGCTAAAGTTGAAGCTAACGACGGCTCATTAATATTTTGAACAGCCCGAACAAATAAGGCCTGTATTTCTTTTGAAAGAGCTTCCAGCTCCGCATCATAACCAAAAACAGACCAATCCTCCCGCTTGTTAATAATTTGCATTAACTTGGCGCGAGCTATTTCTACATTTAAATTATACGGCTGCTCCCGCTCCGGCAGGCAAGTCGTTGGCAAAAGCACTTTACCAAAACCGTCAACAGGCCACAATAACGCCAGGGCTGCCGCCTCCTTATTTGGCTTCTTACATTTAATAAAACCATTTTCAAACGTAATCTTTGCCTTGCGAATAGCTACACCATCTGTGCCAAGTAAGTAAGCACCGCATAATGTAAAATTATTGACAATTTCACCTTTTTTGAAAACCTGAAATTCCACTTTCAACCTCTATATGTTTTTAAAAAACGCCCATTGTTTATTTCGAATATTTCTGTATTAGTTTAATCAACTTGTCTCGCCGCGGTTGATTCGGTTTAATATCAAGAGAAAATTTCCACTGCTCTATAGCTTTTTGCTTGAGCGTATTATCCTTATCAGCGATTGCTTTGAGCATATAAGCAACTCCCAAACCTCTGTACGCCTGCCAATCCATATTGTCCAGGCGAATAGCGGTGTCATAACTATCTATTGCCTTTTCAGTATCGCCAAGCCGAAGACAGCAATATCCAAGATACTGATAAGCATCGGATTTATTCGGGTCAAGTTTAATTACTGATGTTAACAGCTCTCTGGCATAGCTATTGCGATTGGTTCTCAAATAAACCACGGCAAGAGAAGCCATAATTTCAGTATCATTGCTATCGATTTCCAGGCCGCGTTTATATGATGCTATTGCCTTGTCGTAATCCTTTGTCAATTCATAAATATCACCAAGCACTTTTTGCACTTCACTTATATTTGCGTTTATCTGCTCGGCTCTGCTCGCCGCCAAAAGAGCATTGTTATAATCTTCAATTTGATAATAGCATTTAGCGGTATTTACCTGCGCATCGAGATGGTCCGGCTTTAGCTGGCAAACTCTATCGTAGGCCTTAATTGCCATCGCAAATTTCTTCATCTCCTGATAAACCCTGCCAAGATTGAAATAATCCTTAAAAGACCATGGATTTAATTTCGTTGCCTTTTCATATGAGCCGGCACTTTTTTCGTAGTCATTCATTTCCTGATAAATTTCACCAAGCAAAGAATAGGCAAGCGAAAAACGGTTGTTCAATTTCACCGCAGAGTTGAGCTTTTCGACCGCGTTATCATTTTCGCCAAGCTCACGCAGCATTGCAGCATCTACGTATAATCCAACTGCCTGCTCATTCCGGGCACAACCGAGAAAAAACATCAAAACCAAACTTATTAAACATATCCATATGTTCTTACGCATAAAAACTCCCTTTTCAATAATCCACATAGGAACTATTGACATAACAAATAGTCAAATGCTGATTATAACAACGTAATTGGCACTGTCAAAACCTTTCGATAAAGCCGTGATATGTTTATCTTCAGCTGCGGTGCTTGCCAACAATCATTACTCAAATGTTTGACATATTCGGTTTATCCCTATATCATGTTGGATTGGCTATGCCTGAATCTGGCGTTTAGGTAAACATATAATTTTGTAATATCTTCATTTGAGAGGTACGGCCTTATATATGGCGAAACAAAAAGTTACTTTGAAAGACAGACCAGTTGTATTGATTATTCGTGATGGCTGGGGTTATAACCCGAACCCTGCTGAGGATGAATATAATACGGTAAAATGTGCTAATGTTCCTGTTGACACTATGCTAATGGCAGAATTCCCGAATTGCCTTATCCATACTTCCGGCCTTGATGTCGGCCTACCAGCTGGAACAATGGGCAATAGTGAAGTAGGCCACCAAAATATAGGAGCCGGCAGAATCGTTCCTCAGGAATCAGTCAGGATTACCAACCTGATTAAAGATGGAACATTTTTTGAAAATAAAGAGTTTTTGAATTTAATCGAATTCGTAAAGAAAAATGGCGGCAAAATGCACGTTATGGGTTTATGCAGCGACATAGGCGTACACTCATTATTGAAACATTTGTACGGCTTACTTGAGCTTGCAAAAAGAAATGATATGAAAGATGTTTTCATTCATGCCTTTACCGATGGCCGCGATTCTCCGCCAAATAGCGGAGCCGGCTACATAGATGCCATCGAGAAACAAGCCGAACAGATAGGCATTGGCAAAATCGCAAGTGTTTCCGGCAGATTTTACGCAATGGATAGAGACAGCCGTTGGGAACGCGTGCAGCAATGCTACGAATGCCTTGCTTTGGGCAAGGGTTTTAAGGCGGCCAGTGCTGCCGAAGCAATCGCACAAAGCTATGAAAAAAATGTTACAGATGAATTTATCGAACCAACCTGCATAGTTGATGAAAATAATGAACCGAAAGCAACTATCGCAGATGGAGACGGCGTAATATTTTTTAATTTTCGTGGCGACAGAACTCGCGAATTAACACGTGCTTTTGTCGAGCCGAATTTTGAGCATTTTGTGCGACCAAGCCAGCCGGAAATATATTATGTTTGTATGACTGAATACGATGCAAGCATACCAGCTCCAGTTGCATTTCCAAAACCGGCCAAGATGAAAAATATTCTCGCTGCGTATTTAAGCTCGCTCGACCTAACGCAATTCAGATGCGCTGAAACAGAAAAATATGCACACGTAACTTTCTTCTTCAATGATTATACCGAAAAGCCATTTAGCGGCGAAGACAGACAAATTGTGCCATCGCCGAGAGTGCGAACATACGATTTAAAACCCGAAATGAGTGTATACGAAGTTACGGACATCATTCTGGAACGGCTGGACTCAAAGAAATATGATGTAATGGTAATAAATTTTGCTAATCCTGATATGGTCGGCCATACAGGCATATTATCCGCTGCGATTAAGGCAGCCGAAGCTGTGGACGAATGCGTTGGCAAAGTTCTGGATAAAGTTAAGAGTTTGGGTGGAGCGGCAATTATTACAGCTGACCATGGCAACTTTGAGAAAATGCTTGATAAGGAGGAAGGTCAGCCACATACTTCGCATACAATTGGCGATGTTCCGCTGATAGTATTTGGCGAACGCTACAAAGGTAAACAGATGCGGAAAGATGGAAGATTGGCTGACATAGCTCCGACACTACTTGCAATGATGGATTTGCCCAAGCCGGAAGAAATGACAGGAAAGTCGTTATTTATAAATTAAAATGGCAATAAGATGATTAAAAATCAACCAAGTAAAATGGCAATAGAAGCTGGTAGATGTCTTAGAAAAGCTGTTCATGAAGAACTGCAACGAAAAGCGTTACTTGGCCAGTATGTTATTATAGACCGCAATGGCAGAGCTTGCCGAGTCTCAGCAAAACAGGCACTAAAAATCGCCAAAAACAAGTAACAGCGGAGAAATGACTATGCTGTCCTGACCTCAGATTTACAGTATCTTTCTACTTTTCTTTATTTGCCATCTGTTTAAGTTCCTTCTTAATTCTCCCGAGGCGATACTGAAAGAAAGCTCCATTATAATATGACAAGCCAATATTTTGATACATATTTCGAATATTCTCTATGACTTTCTGATGGTCAACTATATTAACAATTTTACTGAGACGATAGGTGTACAACCTTTCCGCATTGTATTCTTCTTCAGAAATTGGGACATTGATAATCTCACCTAAAGTTTTATTCATATCAATAGGCTCATCACATATACCCCAATAGTCTTCATAATCATCATCATAATCTGGTGTCCAATACGATTGAAGTAACTCAACAAATAATTCATCCCCTTTTTCAGTAAGCCCAAAAACTTGATCCAATGCCATACCAAGATTGACTTGATAAGTAATGTTAAGATCGTAACCACCTTTGGATTCCCAGTTATGCGCTTCTTTAATCTCAGCAGCAAGTTTATCTAAGACAAAGGACATAATATAAGCTATGGTTTCGATAAAAATTTTTCTATCTTGTTCAACAATTCGTTCATCATCAAAAAAGCTACTGGGAGCCGTAATAGAAAAAATATTTGCAGTGGATATGTAGAGCTTATAAGCCAACCACCAAGAACGCAGAAAAATCTCTTTTCCGTCGCGATAAAAGTTTTTCTCTTGATGTGAATGAAAAAAGTTTTGAAGAAAGCTTATTACACTTCCTCCCTTTGTTTTTTCACAACTGCTTTGTTCCTCTGCAAAAGACTCAGCCTGCGTTTTATTAAGATTTAATTTAGGCAATCCAACTGCCTCTCTGAGGAGAGTAACAATCTCGCTGTGTCCATTTTGCCGTGCTAATTTAAGAGCTGTTTCACCTCTATCATTCTTTTTGTGAGGATCTGCACCATTCTCAAGCAAGAACTTTACAACTTCTATTTGGCCCTCTTCCGCAGCTCTTGTCAGATAATAGTTCTCTTCATTTATGTTACCACCAGCGTCAACAATGAGTTTAGCAAGGTCAAGCGTCGCATCACCCAGTGCCTGATCAAGCACCGTAAGGTCTAAGTCGTTACGCAGGTCAACATCGCCTCCTCGTCCTAAGAGCAACTTAAAAACTTCGGGCTGCGAAGGTGACAATATGGCGTGCATTAGAGGTGTCATACCGATTGAACCTTTCGCATTTACGTCTGCACCGTTATCAAGTAAAGCTCTGACAAATCCAAAGAACCCTTCGCTACAACAAAGCATAAAAAATTCATTGATAAAATTATTTTGGGTGTCGGCATTAGCACATGACTGAAGAAGTAACCTTATAATTTGCACATGTTTGCCTTCAAAAACAACTTGCCAATATCGACTGTCTTTGTCTTCTTCATTTTGGTCTGTCTCATCCTCTGGGTTACAAACTACGGCCGCAGTTAATGAAAGAGCGGTTTCATTCTTACTATTTTGTAGGTTTACGTCCACACCATGTTTGATGAGTATTTTTGCGGCTTCAAGGTAACCGTTGAAAGATGCTAACATCAAAGGAGTCCAACCGTCCCCAATATCAACGTTCGGACTTATACCCTTTGATAGAGCTTTATCGATGCCAGTTACATCATTATTCTCAAGATAATGTAGGAACTGAGCTATCGCCTCCTCATCAGTATTTTTGTAAGATGCCATTTAGCTAGTATTTTCAGTATTCTGAAAAAGAGGAACAATCGCCTGTCTCCGTAATATTTATCTGCTTTCCCATTTAATTCTAAATTGTACCCTATTCCCTGTCCTTGGCAAAAGCTTTTTTCGCCATCAAAATACAAGGGTTTACAAATAAAAAACAGTGTCAATCTGTGTCTCAATGAAATACTGGAATTCCGTAGGGAAATCTGTACAATAGGGCCGCTATGGGACAGATAAATGTACTTGACCAGAATATGATTAACATGATTGCTGCCGGAGAAGTAATTGAACGTCCGGCCAGCGTGGTCAAGGAACTGCTCGAAAACAGTATAGATTCCGGCGCAACAAAAATAACCGTAACCATTGAAGACGGCGGTAAAAAATTAATATCAATTACCGATAATGGCTGCGGAATGGATGCCGAAGACCTAACTAAAGCATTTGAGCCGCACGCAACCAGTAAAATTAAAAATAAAGATGATCTGCAAAACATATCAACACTTGGCTTTAGAGGTGAAGCACTGGCGAGCATCGCATCGGTGGCCAGCGTTAAAGCAGTCAGCAAAACGAAAACTTCAACATCTGCGAGCTGCATTGAAATCGACTGCGGAACCAAAAAATCCGTAATACCATGTAGCGCAGCAAACGGCACAACAATAGAAGTCAGAAACCTTTTTTATAAGTTGCCAGTTAGAAGTAAATTTCTGAAAACCACTAATACGGAAATGGGACACATCACCGAACACTTCATACGTATCGCCATTGCAAACTACAAACTCGATATAACATTAATATCAAATGGCCGCCAGATTCATCGGCTGCCGGCAAGCGATGACCTTTCCCGCAGAATAGCTGAATTATTTTCAGTAGAGCTTAGTGAAAATCTGATTAAAGCTGAAAGGAATGAAAGAGGAGTACAAATTTCGGCTCTGCTGGGAAAGCCGGAAATCTCAAGAACAAATAACAAATTTCAATATACCTTTCTAAACGGCCGATTCATACGCGATAAAGCTATTTTTCACGCAATAAAACAAAGCTATCACGGTAGTTTGGAGCCAAACCGTTTTCCCGTTGTTTTCCTGTTCATTCAAATGCCGTATGAAGATTACGATGTAAACGTTCATCCAACAAAAATTGAAGTAAGATTTTACAACACCAATCTTATTCATTCTCAAATCCTGTCCTGCCTGCGTGAGAAGATTTTAGAAACGGATTTCGATATCAATGCAAAACTGCCGGAACCTTCAGCTACAAATAACCAGCATTTTACGGGAATCCCAAACAGTACTTCTTCATCGCAATACAGAAATCAAAAAGTTGCAGATTCCATAGCTGAGTTCTTCGAAAAACACAAGCCTATCCAAACACAACAGCAACAGTTGGGATTTCACTCTAAAATAGCAACCGGCCGCAAAACAGAAAACATTATAAACCAAGCCGAAACAAGTAAAGAGCTTAAGGCGATGCAAATACAGGATAGCTTTATTATTGTGGAAACCAAAGATGGCTTTATTATTATTGACCAACACGCACTTCACGAACGTATAATATATGAAGACCTTCGCAGGCGTTTTTCAGTTGGCAAAATAGAATCTCAAAAATGTTTATACCCAGAAAGCTTCAAGGTAACTCCTCGTCAAATCGACCTGTTAAAAACCAATGCCGAGATGTTCGAAAAACTGGGAATAGAATTGGAGCCATTCGGCCCGCAAACCTACGCAATACAGGCCTTTCCTGTTTTGCTAGCAAAAGCAGAGCCGGTTAAATTTGTTGGGGATTTGCTCGATTTACTTGACAACAAAAATGCAGATTTTGATGCAGACAAACTGCTCGACGAAGTATTAAATATGATTGCGTGTAAAGCCGCAATCAAAGCCGGCCAAAAACTAAGCAGCAGAGAAATCGAGCAGCTTCTTGCAGATAAAGACATAACCGAATATGCCAGCCGCTGTCCGCATGGCAGGCCTACCACAATAAAATTTTCAACAGCTGAACTGGAAAAGCAATTTAAGAGAACGTAATTATGAAAAAACTATGGCTCTTATTTGCAATCACCCTTCTGTTCGGTTTTTCGTATTTTGCATATCAAATTACGCATATTAAAAATCGCAGCAAACATTCGACAAATAAGCCGCAAAAAATTGTTTCACTTGCACCGAATCTTACTGAAATTCTTTTCGCATTGGAGCTTGGCGATAAAATTGCCGCTGTTTCCAATAGCAGTGATTATCCGCCCGAAGCAACCGAAAAAAATAAGGTCGGCACATTCTGGCAGCCAAATACCGAAGCTATTATTGCATCAAAGCCGGATTTGGTAATTACGCTGTGGTTCGAGCAGCAAAAAGCCGTTGCCGACAGTTTAAATCGGCTTGGCTATAAAACGCTGACTCTAAAAGTAGAAACGATAGAAGAACTCTGGTCGGCAATCGAAAAAATCGGCGATGCTACAGGAAAACAAATCGAAGCTGAAAAATTAATTGCTACAATGAAGAATAGCATTTTTGCTTACGAACAACCCGTCCTTCGCCTATCGGCTCCCGTTCTCCGTAGCAGAGCTACTGCGAAGGATGAATCGGAGGGCAAGCAAACAATAGAAAATAAACAACGAACAAGAGTGCTATGGGTAATACAGAATGAGCCATTGAGAGTCGCTGCAAAAAACACCTTTGTAAATAAACTGATTGAATTGGCCGGCGGAGAAAATGCTATCGATACAACTTTCGCACAATATCCTTTAATAAATACCGAAGAACTTATATCCTGCGGTGCTGAAGTTATAATTCAATCAGCAATGAGCAAAAATAACATTGCCAAGCAACAAGAGGCAGCAAATGTTTTCTGGAGCAAATGGCAAAATCTGCCGGCTGTGAAAAATAATCGGATTTATGTCGTTGAGCCGGATACCGTTTTGAGATTAGGGCCAAGATTAAGTGAGGGTATAGAATTAATTGCTAATTGTCTGCACCCCGCTGCTTCAACGAAAAAATAAGGTACTGAACCAATGGCTGAAATGCTGACAAAAAAAAATCTGACTATTAAAATTTTTGTTTGCCTGCTCGTTCTAATTTTGGTTATGGCCTTATGCGCGTTGGCCGGCTCACAGGACATTTCGCTAAAAAAAGTTTTTGCCGGCCAAGGTGAATTTGCCGGCGATAATATCGATTATGAAATTTTAATTGGCATCCGGCTGCCAAGGGTAATTCTCGCTGCACTGGTTGGAGCAGCTCTGGCTTGTTCGGGAGTTGTGCTGCAGGCGATTTTACGAAATCCGCTTGCCGACCCATACATACTTGGAATATCCAGCGGAGCAGCACTTGGAGTAATCACCGCTATTCTGTCGGGCATAACGTGGAGTTTCTGGGCGGGTTCGCCGATAGCAGTTTTCGCTTTTGCCGGTGCTACTTTAACCGTTTGGCTGGTCTGGTTCATCGGACGCTTTTCAGGAAAATCACGTGTTACAAGTTTGTTATTAGCCGGAGTTGTAATCAACTCTTTCTTTTCAGCTGTTATAATGTTTTTAACATCCATAGCAAAAAGCAGCCAAGTGCATTCAACGATATATTGGCTTATGGGCAATATCACAGAAAAGGAACCGTTGGTTTTACTAATTAGTGGTGTTTGTATTTTGTTTGGAATAATTGTTTTATTTGGCATTTGCAATAAACTTAACGTGCTGACCTTCGGCGAAGATGAAGCAAAAGGCCTTGGCGTTGAAACGGTTAAAATACGTTTGATTGCCTTTGGCTTTGCAGCGTTCATAACCGCAATAGCAGTTAGTTTGAGCGGACTTATCGGTTTTGTAGGACTTATCATTCCTCACGCCGTTCGATTGGTTTTAGGACCCGACCATCGCCAATTACTGCCGATTAGTGCAATAACAGGTGCTGCATTTCTCGTTGCCGCTGACACCATTGCGAGAATAATTGTAGCTCCGGCACAACTGCCGGTCGGCGTAATTACAGCTATTGCAGGCGGCCCTTTTTTCCTTGTCCTGTTGGCAAAATACAGTAGGAAAGTCGGCTGGCTAAAATGAAAAATATTATAGAAGTTAAAAATTTAAATTTCGGCTACGCCAAAGCAAACCCTATCTTAAAAGATGTCAGCTTTGAAGTAGCAGCTGGAAAATTTATCGCTGTAGCCGGACCAAATGGGGCAGGAAAAACCACGCTTCTAAATCTGCTTTGCGGATTACTGAGAAAAAAAACCGGCACCATAAAAATAGATTCAGAAAATATAGAATCTTATTCAGTTAAAAAACTTGCACAAAAAATAGCTGTCGTCCGCCAGGAATTTGTACCAGTATTTGATTTTTCTGTAATTGAGATGGTTTCGACTGCAAGGACACCGTATCTTGGTGCTTTCGGATTTGAAAGTAAAGGGGATAAAAAAATTATAGCTGATGCGCTTGAGGCAACCGACACAGTTAGATTTGCCACACGAGCACTTATCGAATTGAGCGGAGGCGAACGACAGCGGGTTTTTATCGCACGGGCACTGGCTCAAAATACAGATATTTTGCTTCTCGATGAACCTACCAGCTTTCTGGACTTAAAACATCAGGTAGGTATATATGATTTACTCAAAAAAATGCAGCTTGAAAAAGGCAAAACAATTATAGCTGTAACACACGATATTAATCTTGCAGCTCAATATTGTGATAAGGTGCTGCTTGTCGGAGCCGATGGCAGTTATCAATACGGCACAACTAAAGAAGTTTTCTCATGGCAACAAATCAAAAAAACTTTCGGAATAAATGTGTTTACAAGCAACGTTGGAAAGGAAAATTTCTTTTTGCCTATTGGCAAATTCGCAAAGGACAGCAATATAAAAACCGCAGAACCCCATAACCCCTTATCCTCCACGAAGTTATAACATTGCAGCAAATTGACTTGAATAATTCAATCGAGCCCAATATACTCCTGGCAATTATCGAACAAAAAATGAATGCTTTATGTAAACAAATATTGCACACAAAGTAATACTAATATGTTATAATAAAGTGTTAATAGTTTCTAAGAATTTGGTATTAAGGAAGGCAATAAAGAAGTGGCTCAAGAACGTAAAAAACCATCCAGAAAAAAAGTTGTTTCATCACAGAAAAAAGGTGTTTTGGCTGCGGCTGACATTGAACACTTCAAGCAATTACTATTGGCGAAACGCCGAGAGATTATCGGCAATGTAAATGAGATGAAAGACGAAGCT